>CAZJFI010000228.1:0-2894 GCA_964545265.1 uncultured Phocaeicola sp. | reverse complement strand
ATCAAATTGATTATCAATAGTATAAATAAAAATCAGAATAGGCAAAAAGTAAATCTATTCAAGAATTAAAGGAAAGCAAAATATTACCTAAAATAATCAAATGAAAAATAGCGAAGCGCCAAACACGCTGATGCAAGCTCCAATAATTTCCTTAAAAGTGACTTGTTGGCCGAAGATGAAATGCGAAGGCCAGAGAATAAGAACAGGTGTCAGAGCCATAAGGGTAGAAGCAACACCGGCTTCGGTATATTGAACAGCCATCAACGAAAAGGCTACTCCTATAAAGGGTCCAGTGATAGTAGCTCCTACCGCAGCTCCCATACCTTTTCCATCTCCCACCGCTTGAAACAAAGTATGAAGTTTCTTTTGAATCAACATCACAAGCAGAAAACCAATGACACCTGTAACCGCCCGCATAAAGGTAGAAGCAAATGGAAGCATATCCATTACCGCTTCTTCTTCCACGGGTATGGATGCTTCGTAATGATTCATACCCACTTTACTCAACACCAATCCTACGCCTTGCCCTATGCCGGCACCTATTCCAAACAATACTCCTTTTAATGGTAATTTCAAGGACAACTTATGTGACATTCCTTTATTTAACACCGATATGGAAATACCTGTCAGTGTGACCACCATCCCCAACAGAGCTTGTATAGAAAGCGTTTCGCCTAATATCACCCAGGCCGTTATAGCAGCAGTAGGTGGCGCCAATGTCATAAACAACTGACCGAACCGGGAACCTATCAAAATATAGGAGTTAAACAGACAATAATCGCCCAACAAATAACCGACAAAACCGGAAAGAGACAACCAGAACCAAGTGGAAGCATCGGCATGCATGGGCGTAAAAGAACCGGTAAACCACCACAAAGTGCCTCCAAGCATCATCAAGGAAAGAAGCATACGAATGACATTAAGTTGCAACGCCCCCAACCGTTTGCTGGCCACCTCGGCAAACAAAGCGGTTATTGTCCATGATACGGCAACCCCTAATGATATGACTTCTCCTAAATAATACATGATATGTTCTTAATTTATTGTTGAATCTTCCCTAAAGAACGAACTGTCTCAGCAAAGTTTTCTTTCGGTACAATGGCCTTATTACGTATTTTCAAGCGGTTGTTATATACCGTTTGTGGAGAACAATGAAGGAACTCGGCTATCTTTACACTATCGCTAATACCCAAACGTACCAACGCATAGATGCGTAGATCGGTATTGAGCAACTCACCTTCTTTTAAGACAATCTGCTCTTCAGGACGAAGCAAAGAATTGAAATCGCTTACAAAATCGGGATAAACGTGCAGGAATATGACATCGAAGTTACGATAAAATTCTTTCAACTCATTCTGTGCCATGGTTGGTGTATCGGTCAATTTCTTCACTTCGTCTATCTGATTAGCCTTTATTTTCCGATTGATGGTCTTCCGATATTCGTCCAGCTTATTGATATAATTGGAACAAATGGAAAATACATAGCCTATATATTCCTCTTTTACATAATTGGATTCTTTCAACAGTTCGTTGGAAAGCAGAAGTTGCTCATTCAGCAACGACAACTTTTCATTAGCTTCTTGTAATTGGTTTTGTGTATCCGACAATTCATTTACATGCAACTTCAACAATGCATTCGTATCGGAGTGTCGCTTCCGGGACTGTTTTACACTGCTTATCTGTCTAAAAAGTAAGACAATCGTCACTAATAGCAAAACGGAAAGCACGCACATTATAATGAGGTAGTACTGAAGCCTCAAAGTCTGTTCCATTTCGTGCGTCTTATATACTTCACGAATTTGGTCCAACAAAGAAGAAATACCCATAATTCGAACCCTATTTTTATAAAACTGGGCATTTTGGAAACAATAATTCACATAACTATAAGCACGGTCCACCTCATTATGCTCAAATAGGAAACGGCCCAATTCTTCCAGAGAAGCAATATCCTTATTACAAGAACGGACATCTGCCATGGCCGAATAAGCCATATATTTCATATAATTGTCTACATCACCCAAATCCGAATAAAGTTGCGCAAGAATATAGGCATTCATCGCATCCCAACGACAATCCAAAGGTAACTTATCAACCATCGGTGTCATTTCTGCGATGACTTCATCCACCTGTTCACTACCCCGAAGACTGCTCGCCTTGTACCAATAATAAAGGCTGTGTTCAGGAGTAATATTGGCATAAACCGAATCTATTGCTTCTCGCTCCTTATATAAATAAGAATAACGGATATTTCCTTCGTCTGTTCCCTCATACTGTCCGAAATGGGAATACAGATATACCAATTGTCCATAATAGTCTACTTTCAAATTGGAGGACATTGAGGAAACGTCTACGTTTTGCAACACATTCAACGATTCGGTCAGCATCCCCGTAGCAGAAAGTAAGAAGGAACGTTGAATACTCCATTCATCCAACCATTCTTTTCGATTCATCTTACGTGCAATAGCCATATTCTTTTCCACATAACTCATTGCCGAATCCGAATTATATACATAATATTCTTCGTACAGACGTTTGTTGGTATAATATTGCTCTTCAAGTGAAGTGTTCTCAGTCACCCTGTCATACATCATAGCCAACCGTAATTCCTTTTCTTCCTTAAAATGATTGCGTAACAAAATGAGTGAATCCAACCGATTCAATATACTCTCCACATTTTCACCGAAAGAAGCAGCCGAAACGGACGAAACACCCAGCAAACCTATTAATATTACAATTATTCTCATAATTCTATTTCTATTGCTTTTGCATTATCTTTTCTGCACACTGGTAGCCCTCTTCATACAAAGCGGTAAGTTTTTTCACATTGGTTTCCATCCGGTCTACCTCCAAAGGCTTTTCTGGACGGATAACCAGCACTTTACCTTCGGCCTCCA
>CAZJFI010000227.1:0-2902 GCA_964545265.1 uncultured Phocaeicola sp. | reverse complement strand
TAGTTAATGGGTGGTTTCTTTTTTTCACCACAGAGTTATTTCTTTGTGTCATCCTGAGCATTGCGAAGGATCTGTGTGCAACCACGTTTGATGTTTTCAGATCCTTCGTCACTCCGTTCCTCAGGATGACAGGGGAGAGTGGGTGCAAAAAAATAACTGTAACTACTGTAACTTCTGTAACCACCTTTGGTTAAGACCGTCTGTCGGGGTGCTTTTGGGTCTTGTAAAATTCCCCCGTACATTCGTCCTTGCAGATGTATCCCCTGTGCACCCACGTTTTCAGCATGGGTTTTACGTTGCTGTCTTTTCCCAACTGTCGGCGCACTTCTACGGCGTCGGCCGTTGTAAAGCGTTCGGGCAGCAGGCAGAGCATGTTTTGTGGCCCCCGTTGGTTCACCCAGTTCTCCTTTTCCATCTCCACTTTCATGGATTCCCCGAAGAAGCGAAGCTTGTAATAAAGGTCGTATTGCTCGCTCCACCGGATAAAGTCTTCGAAGCGTTTGTCCCACACGCATCCGTTGGCCACATACAGTGTCATGGCTTTGAGATAAGCGATGACGTTGGCTCTGTACGACAGACTTTCGTACACCTCGTCGTCCGAGAGCAAGGCCGTTTCTGCATTCTCTTTCAGCAATTGCCGGGCCAATTCTTCCGCCTCCTTGCATTCCACCAATCCCGTGGCTTCGTTCAAGTGGTCTATGTAAGGCTTCAAGGCTTCGGCAAAGGCATCGTCGTAGGTGCCGTACACGGGAATCTCCCCGTTGCTCTGCGGCTCTATGGAGCAGAAGTTTATTCGGCTCAGTGTGCCGTCCGAAAGGGCATTGCGGAAAAACTGACACCCCCGTTGGATGGTGCTCGATGCATTCCAGTTCCACCTTACCTTGACCCTTGCGGTGACCGAGGAGGTGCCCACGCGCTCCTGTCCGTACAGTCCGCAGTCGAAGGCCAGTCGGATAATTTGGCTCACCTGATTGGCACGGTTCGATGTCTTGAGTTGGTTCATCAGCTCCAGCTCTTCGAGGTTCGTATAAAGAAATTTTCCGTTCGCATCGCTGAGCCTTTGGACGAAGGCGGCGTTGGTCATATCACTCACCAGCACTTGTATGCAGAGGTCCTCCGGTCGTTTCGGTTTCTCCTTATTGGCTCCTTTCTGGTTGATGGAGTCCTTCCAGGCCTGTTCCCTCCGTCGGTTCTCTTCGTCGCGCTCCACTATGTCGGCCAGAATAAACTCTATGGGCTTGTTCACCGCACTCTTTCCGCTGCTCATCTTGGCCAGCAGGCAACACATGAATGTGGCTTCTCTGAGGGTGTTGTCCACGTAGCGGAACGAAACTCTTTTCAGATGCGCCCCCAAGGGTGGGAACACCGCGTTTGCCACGGCCGGTTTCATGGGTGCCGGCACCTTGCTGGTGAGCAGTTCGATGAGTGGAGGCAAATCCGCAGGCATTTCGGGCGGAGCGGAGACATTGCTTGTCGAATTTTGGGCGTCTCCTTGCGACTCATCTTGAGTGTAACGAAGCATCTTTCTACATACACTTAATGTCCGCAGCATGATGCGTGGCATCACTTTGGCTTGGTTGCGTGCACATGCGCTCCGTATGCTTACCATCCACTTGTCGCGCGCTTCACCGTAGGTGGGTAGGATAGAGGCTATCCAGTCGGCATCATCGTTGCAGATATATCGCAGATGGCATGCCATGGAGAAAATGAAATTGTTGCGGCTCCCGTGCTCCGGTTTCCCACCCATTTGTTCCTCTAATGTCTCCACGATTTGTGTGTACGGTATTCCGTTGTAGGTTTCGGGGTAAGTGGTTTTGTCATCCTGAGCATCGCGAAGGATCTGTGTACACCCACTATGCTGCGCTGTGTTTTCAGATCCTTCGTCACTTCGTTCCTCAGGATGACAAGAGGAGGGGTGTTCCTCAGGATGACAAGAGGAGGGGTGTTCCTCAGGATGACAAGGGGAGGGTTCATCCAAAGCTTCCGCAGGGGCAAACAATCGCTCACTCACATACAGCGTATTTGCAGCCGGCACCATGTAGATGCATCTGGAGGCCACATCCTTCAGCGCAGGGTCGGCCTGGAAGCCTACATCCTTCGAGAAGAGCGTCTGCGCCTCTTGCGGAGTCATCCCCTCGGGCAGTGTTATCAGCACGTGCGTGCCTTTGCGCACACTTTCCTCCACTAATAGGATTTCCCATTTGCCCTGCTCCTGTAATTCCATTGCCTTTTTGTGTATCTCTTCCGAGTGTCCCTTCTCGTCGAAGTCCAGCATCAGTCGGGGCAGCGGTTTCAAGGCATCGGCCATGCTGCGGTGGTTGTCCTTGAATGCTGCACAGCCCGGTGTCCATACGGGCAATTTCGCCTTCAGTCGTTCGTCGCCCTGAAGAATGCGTTTGCACATCTTTTCTAACCACGGCTTGTTTCTCAGTTCCTCCCATTCCTTGCGTGTGGCGGGCAGAGTGGGGGCGCCATGCCCCCTTCCTATACATGTAAACATTTCACTCATGCCACGCCCTCCTTCAAGGTTAGGAAGAATGCTTCTACGGCCGGCTGTTCACGTCGGCGGATGTCCCAAATCTGATGGATGGAGAGATTCTTCTTGAATTTCCAACGTTCAATGAGCTGACCGCCTTGCGTGCGGATGATGTCGCAATGTTCGGTGGAGAACAGTCTGCGATAGAGTGGCAGCTGTGAACCGATGTGATAACGCTTCACTTCTGTCTGCCCGTCTTCCATCAAGGTTATTCTTCCCCGGTAAGACACCTTCCGTTCCGGCATGATGGGTGCCTTTTCCAGTTCCCATGCCTCGGGGTAAATGTTGATGTCCCCATTTACGTTCATTGTCACTTGTGCATCCATCTGCACGTTTCCGAATAAAATTTCTGTTTTCATAAATTAA
>CAZJFI010000226.1:0-2915 GCA_964545265.1 uncultured Phocaeicola sp. | reverse complement strand
TCCTGTTCACTTAGTTCTAATACGTTCATCTGTTAAAACTTTAACTCAATTTGGGGACAAAAATACGAAACTTTTTGCAAAGTACCTCATTTAATGCACTTTTTCTCTATCTTTGTAGAAAAACTATAGAGCATGAAGAAAATCATTGGTATATTTATATGTCTATTGGTTGCGCTTTCCGTAGGGGCACAGAATAAGAATGCATCGAAAAAAGAGCCTTTGTTTGGTAAGACGCACGAAACTTATCAAGTTACTTCGAATGAATTGAGAGGAGCTTGCTTTTATTTGGTGAGCGGGCATGGAGGTCCCGACCCGGGTGCTATCGGAATCTATCAGGGACATCAATTGCATGAAGATGAATATGCATACGATATTGTACTTCGATTGGGACGTGAGTTGATGATGAGAGGGGCTAAGGTGCATTTTATTATTCAGGACAAGAAGGATGGTATTCGTAGCGGATATTATTTGGCCAATAGCAAGCGTGAGACTTGTATGGGACAGACAATTCCTTTGGATCAGGTGCAACGTTTGAAACAACGATGTAATTGGGTGGATAAACTCTACAGGGAGGATAAGAGTAATTACAAACGGGCCATTTTTGTACACGTGGATAGTCGTAGTCAGGGTAAGCAGACCGATGTGTATTTTTATCATGCGCCAGGTAGTAAGAATGGCAAACGGTTGGCTTCTACATTGCGCTCTACTTTAGCGGATAAATACAAGAAGCACCAACCTAACCGGGGGTTTAATGGTACGGTTAGCGAGCGGAATCTGTATGTGCTTCGCAACACCCTACCGGCTGCCGTTTTTTTGGAGTTGGGTAATATTCAGAATAAGCGTGACCAACAACGTTTGGTGCAAGAAAACAATCGTCAGGCTTTAGCCCGTTGGATTGCCGATGGTATTGTGGCCGATTATAAGAAGAAATAATAATCAATAAAAACGAAAATAATTACCACTTATTGTAATGTATATTCTCTGCCTTGAATTTGTTCTTGGGCTTTTCGGGGTGAGCCGGATAGCCTATGGGAATCACATTGAAAGGAAGAATATATTCTGGTAAGCCTAAGATTTTACTCACCGTTTCCATTCGTTCTTCTTCTGGATAGACAGCTGTCCATACGGCACCCAATCCCATCGCTTCGGCAGCTAATAGAAGATTCTCCGTAGCAGCCGAACAATCGAGGGGCCAATAAGGGTCGTCATCTCCTCGCAAAGCTTTGGTCAAATCCCCACAAACAACGATGGCAAGCGGAGCTTCAGCGGTCATCTTGGCATAAGGCAAGTGGGAAGCCAGCGTGTCGAGTAGCGCAGCATCGTCCACTACAACAAACGCCCAAGGTTGTTTGTTAACCGCGGTAGGAGCCGACATTGCAGCTCTTAATAGCGTGTCTATTTTCCCTTTCTCTATGGGTTGGCAGGTGTAGCTACGTACACTTTTGCGTGCCATAATGTTGGCTATGGCATCGTTCTCGGTAGATGTTGGTTGTTGCATCGGGGTACATCCTATTAGAGTTGCAATGCATAGTGAAATGCCTGCTAATGCTTTTAAATAATTCATACGCTCTTATTTAAAGTTTAAATGGAACTCAACCACAGCTTCTATGCCTTTGCGGAACATGTCGAGTGAGAAACTTTCGTTGGGCGAATGGATGGCATCTGCTTCCAAACCGAATCCCATCAGTACGGTTTTGATACCCAAAATCTGCTCAAAATCGCTGATGATAGGGATACTTCCTCCACGACGAACGGCCAACGGCTTCTTTCCGAATGCCTTGGCAAATCCTTTTTCAGCTGCTTGATAGGCCGGTAGGGTGATGGGGCATACATAGCCTTCGCCTCCATGCATCGGGGTTACCTTTACTTGAACGTACTCGGGCGCAATGTTGTTCATATAGTCGATGAACAATTTCGAGATGGTTTCGTGGTTCTGATGGGGTACCAATCGGCACGATACCTTGGCGTATGCCTTGGATGGAAGTACCGTTTTTGAACCTTCACCTGTGTATCCACCCCAAATGCCACATACATCGAACGAAGGACGACAACTGTTGCGCTCTAAGGTAGAGTATCCTTTTTCACCTTTCAATTGCTTTACCCCAATAGCTTCCATGTATTTCTTTTCGTCGAATGGAATCTGTGCAATCATTTCACGCTCAGCAACCGGGACTTCTTCTACATCATCGTAGAAATGAGGGATGGTGATGCGTCCGTCTTCATCCACTATTTTTGAAATCAAATCGCAAAGGGTATTGATAGGATTGGCCACGGCACCTCCAAAATGTCCGGAGTGCAAATCACGGTTAGGTCCGGTCACTTCTATTTCCCAATAAGCCAATCCGCGCAAGCCGGTGGTGAGCGAAGGAAGCTCGGCGCCCAACATGCTGGTATCTGATACTAAGATGACATCGGCTTTCAGCAATTCCTTATGCTCCTTGATGAATGCGTTGAGGCTGGGCGAACCGATTTCTTCTTCCCCTTCGAAGATGAATTTTACATTATGCTTCAACAAACCATGCTTCACTACATATTCAAAAGCTTTGGCTTGAATCATGCCCTGTCCCTTATCATCATCGGCTCCTCGTGCCCAAATGCGTCCGTCGCGTATTTCCGGTTCAAACGGATTGCTTTTCCAGAGTTCCAATGGCTCGGCAGGCATCACATCGTAGTGTGCATAGATCAGTACGGTAGGCGCATCGTCGCTCACATGCTTCTGTGCGAAAACCAAGGGGTTGCCTTGCGAGGGCATCACCATTGCTTCGTCGGCACCGGCTTCGAGGAGTAGTTGTTTCCATCGTTGGGCACAAGCCATCATGTCGTCTTTATGTTGAGGCAATGCACTGATGCTGGGTATACGGATAAGGCTGAACAATTCGTCCATGAATCGTGCCTCGTTTTCTTGAATATATTGT
>CAZJFI010000225.1:0-2922 GCA_964545265.1 uncultured Phocaeicola sp. | reverse complement strand
CAACCGAAATCGCCAAGAAGATTCAAGATGAAATGACTTATCCGGGACAAGTAAAGATTACGGTTATCCGCGAAACTCGTGCCGTAAGCTTCGCTAAATAAGATAATTTTATAGGCACGGATTACATAGATTGCACGGATAAAGTTGATGTAGATATACACTAAAGACCGTGTTAATCCATGTAATCCGTGTTTTATTTATATAGACAAAAAAGAAAATGATAGGAACAATTGTAAACACTTGTACAATCATTATAGGGAGTGTAGTAGGCGCTATAATGAACCGGGGTATAAAGGAGAAATACAAGGATACTTTATATACAGGACTGGGATTGGCGTGTCTTGGCATTGGTCTTAACGCTGTGATAAGCAACTTCAGCAAGAGCGAATACCCGGTGTTATTCATCGTATCGATTGCCATAGGGAGTGTGATTGGTACTGCATTAGACCTTGACGGACGCTTTGCCAAGTTGATAAACAAACGTTCAAAGAACAATAAGAACGTCAACCTTGCCGATGGTTTATCTACTGCCATCTTACTTTATTGCATAGGGCCGCTTGCCATGCTTGGTCCTGTAATCAGTGCACTGAAAGGTGACAATACCTTTCTTTACACCAATGCCACACTCGACCTGGTGACATCAACGGTCTTTGCCAGCACTTACGGCATTTGGGTGATACTTGCAGCACCCGTTCTTTTTTGTTGGCAAGGGTTATTTTATCTGGTAGCAAAGCTGTCAAGTACAGCCATCAGTGAGGCCCTTATGGCAGAATTGCTTATTGTAGGAGGCTTGATGATTGTAGCTTCAGGACTTTCCTTACTCAAACTGAAAGACTGCAAGACACTGAACATGTTACCATCATTACTCATACCTGTTTTGTGGTTTTTAGTGAAGGAATTGTCAATATAGTTCCATTAACAAATAAATTATGAGACTTCTTAAGGCGATCACCAATTTAAATTCGCCAGACTTTACCACACAAATTATTTTTTGCACATTTTAGTTACATAGTTACAGCGGAGCTGTGTATCAACGAGTTAACCCTTTCACTAACCCTGTAACTAACTTTTTAGTTACAGGATATTCACTTCAGTACAGTTGAATTGTTACTATTTTCACTAAAACGAAGTCAACGTAAAATAATATGGAAAGAGGGAAAAATAGAGGTGTTACGACTTTCCCAAACCGCAACACCTTTTCCATTATCCATAAAAATGGAAATGATTCATTCCAGATCAAACCTTATTTTAGACTTGACATCAGTAGCCGAAGCTGCGATTATCGCTTCGAATTTACCCGGCTCTGCTATCCATTCTTGCTTTGTGTCATCATAAAAACTCAAAGCTTCTTTGTCAATAGTGAATGATACGTCTTTAGTTTCACCTGGTGACAACATTATCTTCTTAAATCCTTTCAGTTCCTTTATCGGACGAGGTAATGATGATTTCAGGTCGCTGATATATAATTGCACCACTTCGGCTCCCGATTTGTCACCAGTATTGGTAATTGGAACCGTAACGGTAAGCACTTCGTCACCGCTCATCACGTTCTTATCAATGGTAGCTTTACCATAAGCAAAAGTAGTATAACTCAATCCGTGACCGAAAGCAAACAACGGTTTTACCTTCTTCAGCTTGTCGGCCCAACGATAGCCCACGAATATACTTTCATTGTATTTCACATCAACCACTTCGTTGCTTCTCTCTGTTACAAATTCTCCCAAAGCATGAGCCGAATTGTCTTCCAGTTTCACAGGGAAAGTAAACGGAAGCTTGCCACTCGGATTGGCATCACCCATCAAGATGGAGGCCAATGCCGGTCCTGCTTCAGAACCGATGTACCAATCTTGTACGATAGCAGGAACTTCGTTTACCCACGGCATAGCAATAGCATTACCGGAAATGTTCACTACCACCAAGTTCTTGTTGGCTTTGGCCAAGGCAGCAATCACTTCGTCCTGTCCGTACGACAAGTTCAAGCCACTACGGTCAGAATCTTCACAATCTTGTCCAGCACTCTTGTTAAGTCCACCGATAAAGATGACGTAATCCGATTCACCGGCTACCTTTACCGCCTCGGCTATCAGTTCTTCGGGCGAACGGTCGTCCTTTAAGTCCTGTCCGGTTACTACTCCATTGTATTCTCCGGTAACATCGCCTACATAGCCACGCACCCAAACCACTTCGGCCTGACCACCTACACGTGCCTTGATACCATCCAACGGAGAAATTTCACGCTGTACTTTCAACGAAGAAGATCCCCCTCCTACCGTCATCATCTTCACGGCATTCTCACCTATTACTGCAATCTTCTTTACCTTATTCAAATCAATTGGCAATACTTGATTATCGTTCTTCAACAAGACAATACCTTCTTCAGCTATCCGACGGGCAGCCGCATAATGAGCTTCCGAGTTCAGAGTTCCCCAAGGACGATTACGGTTCATTTCCGTACGATAAATCAAACGAAGTACACGGCGTACTTTATCATCCAATTCCTTAGTACCGACCTTACCTTCCTTTATCATCTTCAGATAAGGGAAAGCCAAATAATAGCTATCATACGCATTGCTGGCACCGGCTGTCAATCCATTGGTCCAACTACCAAATTCCAAATCCAATCCATTCATGATGGCTTGTTCTGTATCATGTGTACCACCCCAATCGGAAACGACCACTCCGTCAAATCCCCATTCACCTTTCAATATATCATTCAGCAAATATTGGTTGTGGCAAGCATGTTGTCCCTTATACAAATTATAAGAACCCATAATAGACCATGCTTTACCTTCTTGTACAGCCGCCTTGAATGCGGGCAAATAAATTTCACGAAGAGCACGATCTTCTACAATAATATTACTTGTATGACGGTTCACTTCATGATTGTTCAATGCATAATGCTTTACACAAACGGCCACTCCG
>CAZJFI010000224.1:0-2925 GCA_964545265.1 uncultured Phocaeicola sp. | reverse complement strand
GCCGATTCGTCTTTCTTTTCGTTCCAGTCGTCCTTGGAAGAAAGGTCATCGAAGCGGGCATATATATCCGTATTCTTATTCAGCTTGGCCGAGCCATAGATGGAGTAGCCAGACATGTGGGCATCTTTGGTGAATCCGTAATTGCGGATGCTGTTGTATTCTACTCCCACAGAAAAGTTGTCGGCTTTGTATCCGATGAATGTAGCAAAGTTTGAGGTGTTTTCCAATCCTTCTTCTATCCCCTCATTAAATCCGCCATAGATGCGTATGGACAAGCCTTTGAAGGGAGCGAGGGTTGCACCTATACCATAAAGCATACCATCGTTCACTTGGATTTTCTTGTAGCCTTCTCCATTGGCAATGATGGCATCGGCCGAGAGCCAGTCGGCCAATTGATAGGAAGCCGAGATACCCAAGTCGGCACTATTGCCAAACTTATATTGGTCCTGGAAAGATTTCATGATATACCGGTATCCCCAGAACTTCTCCTGCATGTTGAACTGGATGGTTGGAATCAAACCGCCACTGAGGGTAAGTTTACCGGTTTTCCAGGTGATAAGCGCATTCTTTATATAAGCTATGTGGTGGTAGTCGTTTACGTCATTGGACTGACCCACATCCATCACTCCCTTTACGGTGAGTCCTTTCCCAAGATTGTATTGGTAGCCCAAATAGCTCCGGTCGAGTTCAAAACCCCGGTCGTTCCGTTGGTTGCCGAATCCGGTATGGAAGTTACTGAATACTTGGATGATGGCTGTACCTTTAGGCTCTTCTTGTTCCTTTTGTTGGGCAAAGGCGGTTGTTGCTGTGCAAATAATCGCCATGCTTGTGATGATTGTTTTTTTTGCTTTCATGTTATGACATGTTTTGTTGATGGTACAAAGATATAAAATGTTTGTTACAAATATGTTACAAAACAGATAATCTCAAATAAAAGTTTAAAATGTAATTTGTTTGTCAATTTAATGCTATTTTTGTCAAAAAATGATATTTATGAAAAGATTGTTTGTATTGTTGAGTTTTTGTTGTGCTTGTTTGATTTCGAATATCCATGCACAAGTATCTTTCGGTCATGCCGAAAAGTTCAATGATGATTGGTTGTTTATCCTCAAGGATGATCCGTCGATGGTGAAGAACGATTTTGATGATAGCAAGTGGAGGAAACTCGATTTGCCGCACGACTGGTCGGTCGAAGGACAATTGTCGCCTACATTGGCCAGTTGTACCGGTTATCTGCCTGGCGGTATAGCTTGGTATCGTAAACATTTCGAAATGAAGGATAAGGCCAATCGCCATTATATCTATTTTGAAGGTGTGTACAATCGTAGTGAAGTTTATTTGAACGGACAGCTTTTGGGTAAACGCCCCAATGGTTATGTATCGTTCATGTACGATTTGACACCCTATCTGAAAGAGGGTGAAAATGTATTGGCTGTACGTGTAGACCATAGCCGATATGCCGATTCGCGTTGGTATACCGGTTCGGGTATTTATCGCGATGTATGGATGATTGCATCGGGCGACACTCATTTTGCACAATGGGGGATAGGGTGGCATGCTACTTCCATTACGAAGAACCAGGCTACTGTAGCGGTGGATGTGGAAATAGAAAAGCATACAGCTGATGCCGAAAAGTTGGAAGTACGTGCTACTATGTTTGATGCCGATGGCAAACAGGTGGCCAAGCGCAGCATGGCTGTTGGGAAAGCAGAACAAGGTATCACCAAAAAATCATTGTCATTGAAGGTTGCCAAACCACATCGTTGGGATTTGGATACACCTTATCTATATACATTGAAAACCGAATTGTATAGCAACGGACAGTGTATTGACGCTTCGGAAACCAAAGTGGGCCTCCGTACCTTGCAGTTCGATGCCAACAAAGGATTCGCCTTGAATGGCAATTGGATGAAGGTGAAGGGTGTGTGCTTGCATCACGATGCCGGTGTTTTAGGAGCCGTAGTTCCCCGTGATGTATGGAAACGCCGGTTGGAGAACTTGAAGGCCATTGGTACAAATGCCATCCGTATGAGCCATAATCCACAAGCCCCCGTACTCTATGACTTGTGTGATGAACTCGGTTTCCTGGTAATGGACGAAGTGTCCGATGAATGGGAATTTCCGAAACGTAAATGGGTAGAAGGATGGAATGTAGGAACTCCCAGCTATGATGGAACTTTTGATTTCTTTGAAGAATGGATTGAACGTGACATAACCGACATGGTGCGTCGCGACCGTAATCATACATCCATCTTCTTGTGGAGTGTGGGTAATGAAGTGGATTATCCGAATGATCCCTATTCTCATCCGATATTGGATGGTGATGGTGCAGCCATCAATCAACCAATGTTTGGGGGTTACAAACCCGATGCTCCGAATGCAGAAAGAATCGGTAAAATAGCCAAGCGATTGGCGGCTTGTATCCGTGCGGTGGACACTTCACGTCCTGTAACCGGTGCTTTGGCCGGTGTAGTGATGTCCAATCAGACCGAATATCCTGATGCTGTGGATGTAGTAGGATATAACTATACTGAGAACCGTTACGACGAAGACCATGCCACTTATCCCAACCGTATTATTTATGGTAGTGAAACCAGTGTGCGACTCAGTTCTTGGTATGCGGTAAAGAACAAGGAATTTATCTTTGGCCAATTCCTTTGGACAGGTACCGACTATTTGGGAGAATCGGGTCGTTGGCCTTCTCGTGGACTTTATACCGGTTTGCTCGATTTCGGTAGTTTCCCCAAGCCTCGCGGTTGGTTCCGTGCTTCTTTGTGGAGTGACAAGCCGGTAACATACATTGGAACTTATCCGATGCATCCACGGATGAAGCAAATGGGACGAAGAGCCTTATCGACCGATGCTTGGGATATTTGGAACTATGAAGAAGGACAGGAAATCCGTGTGGTATGCTACACAAATGCA
>CAZJFI010000223.1:0-2930 GCA_964545265.1 uncultured Phocaeicola sp. | reverse complement strand
GAACTTGGGGCATTTACGATGGATTTGGTTGCGGTGTAGCCAAGTTGGCCGAAGATGGCAAGAGCTTTACCGACAAGAAGCTCATTCCGAACACCGAAATCAAGGACTTCTTCGAAGCACCTTTCGTGTTCAAGCGCAACGGAATCTATTACTTCACTTACTCTTCGGGTTCTTGCCACGACCATACCTACCGTGTGCAATATGCCACCAGCACCGAAGGCCCTATGGGACCTTATGAATACAAGGGCTGTATCTTGGAGTATACCGAAGATATGACCATCCAGGGCACCGGCCACCACTCTATGTTGGTCGATGGCGACAACTATTACATTGTATACCACCGCCACGGTTTGCCTAAGTCGCTCCACGGATTCAACCGTCAGGTATGTATCGACGAAATGAAGTTCGACAAAAACGGAGCCATCCTGAAGATAGACCCCACTCACCAAGGTCTGCTTCCTGCTTCATTGGTGCAGAATGCCCAAACCGCCAAGTTCGAGAACTTAGCCTTCGGTGCCAAGGTTACCGCATCGTCTACCTATAATGAATGGTTCAAGCCCGAATATGCCGTAGACGATAACAACGCTACCTTGTGGCGTGCCAAGAATTGCCACGGTGCCGAAAGCATTACCATCGATTTGGGCGAAGCCAAGGAATTCAACCAAATCTGGACACAATTTGAATATACCGTATTCTTCTACCAATACATGATTGAGACTTCGGAAGATGGAAAGACCTGGAACATGTATGCCGACAAGCGCGACAATGTATACCAAGGTTCACCGATGATTGACGAAGGCGATGTAAAGGCCCGCTACATCCGCATCACCATTACCGATACCCAGAAGAACGGACACTTCCCCGCCATTTGGAATGTGAAGGTATATAAGGCTACTGAAGAAGCCGACCCGAAGACGCTCCTCCCCGATGGTGCCGTAGACGAAGAAGCCTTGTTGGCCGGTTATCCATGGATTCACAAGAAGGACATCGAGCCCGAGGAACACGAAAAGACCGCTAAGGTAGGCCATAAGATTGTCGATATCAATGCCGACGATTATGCCCAGGGTAAGTCCATCAAGATTAAAGAGATTGAAAACCGCACCGGTGGCGTATTTACCGGCGATAAGGAAGTGATTGTCGAAGTGAAGAACGGCAAATACGGCTTCTATTTCAACGGTCAGCAGAGCATGAAGAGCGATTTCGGCTTGCCCAAGACCATTACTTACAATGCTCCCCACACCCTGGTGGCATGGACATTGAACCCCTCGGTAGGAGGCATTGAAACCGTTGCCGAGTTCTCTACCATCCGTCACGATTTCTCTACCTTGGAATTCCGTCAGGGCCATGACCCTAAGGAAGGCCTCATCTCACACATCGGTTGGTTTGAAAATGCCGGTGCCGAAAAGGAAATCAAGGAAGGCGAAGGCAAGTGGCAACATTGGGTGATCACCTTCGACGGTTACACCGAACGTGTTTACCTTAATGGCAAGCAGATACTGGAAAGAAACATGTTCCTCACCCTTCGTCCGGCTCAATACATCACCTTGGGCGCATCGATGGATGGTGGCAATCCGTTCAGTGGTTACATCCACTCACTCGAGTTCTATGACAAGGCCTTCAGTGCAGCCGATGTCAGAGCCGCTTACGAGGAAAAATCGGATACCGACGACAAGATTTCTTTCGATAACGAACTGGCCATTAAGACACGTATTCTCTCTCCTTCGCTTGTGGAGGTAACGGTAGTTGATGAAAAGGGCGATAAAGTAGAATCGGGCTTGCTTACCTATGAATATGGGGTATTTTCTACTAAACCTGCTCCTCCCTGTGTGTTTAGCCAAGGAACCAACAATTCTTCTCTATTACTTTCAACCGATGGTAAGGCTGAACAGACTTTCTTAGTACGTGTTACAGACGATAACAAGACCTTTGAGAAATTGCTTTCAGCCGAAATCACCATCCCCGAAGGTATGTTTACCCACTTTGCCGATGATTTCTCGGGCAACACCCACCATTGGGATGGCGTGAACATGCCCAAGAAAGGCAACGTTTCAGTTGAAAACGGCCTGTTGAAACTTACCTCAGCCGGTACTAACTTCAACTTCAACAAGGCCGAAAACGGTGTACTTCAATACAAGGAAGTGAAGGGCGACTTTATCATACAGAGTAAGATTGCCGCATTGGCCGGACAAGAAGAACAGAAATCGCCCGCTTACAACGAAGGGGGTATCCTGGTATTGGACGATTCGGATGCCCATGCACAGACCATCCTTCAGATTGGTGCTTTCCCCAGCTACAATTGCGGTAACATGCTCACCGTGGTAGCTCCCCGCATGGGTCGTCCTCAGTTCCCATCGGCCAACGGTTGGGACTATCATCCGTACGTACAGATAGAGCGTATAGGCGATATGTTCTACATCCGCACCAGTGCCGATGGCATGACTTGGGTAGATAAGGCCGGTTCGCCTGTTGAGCTCAAGCACTTGGCCGACAAGACCTTGAAGGTAGGTTGCTATCACACCACCTACTCCGACAACGAAGGTTGGGCTGCTTTCGAAGATTTCAACCTCTGGCAGAAGAAGTGATTCCGTTTCCCTCCCATAAGTGGGAGGGAACTTCTTTTCTACAACCCCATGCACGAGGTCACCCCGAAGGTGGTGGCAATGGCGGTTAGTACGGTGATTACTACTTGGAGAATCTTACTCCAAATGTTTTTGTTGTTGTTTTCGTTGTTGCTCATATTAGTTTAGTATGGTATAAAAAATAAGTTGCATCAGTTTAGTTGTGTCATCCTGAACGCAGTGAAGGATCTGAAAAGCGATAGTGGATGTATTCAGATTCTTCACTTCGTTCAGAATGACACCACTGATGCAGGTTATTTTTTTCATTTCACTTAGTTTTTTAGTTGATGTTTTCTTTTTTAGGCACGGATT
>CAZJFI010000222.1:0-2959 GCA_964545265.1 uncultured Phocaeicola sp. | reverse complement strand
GTGGTGAACAATGCCGGGGCTTTGAATAAGATTATGAACGCTGTCCGCTTGTAGTTGCTTCTCATCCTTATCTTTGTAGTAGTCCACTGTAACCGTTTCAGATGAGATATATGAAGAAATACATCCTACATATCATTATGGGTTGCATCTGTGCATGTATTACCATTCATTACCTGACGGTGCTGAATGCCGATTATGCGGCACAAAAAGAAGAATGGAACCAAGTGGCGGCTGAAACTTTCAGAGAGGCACTGCTGCAAGAAGTGGAGTGGCGGAGCAAAATTCCGCATTATCAATCTACTGTTGGAGACGGCGGAGTACGACCATTGAAAGCTCAAATACCGGATTCGGTCGTCATTGTTACAGATGGGTATGGTCGGAGAGTTTATTGGTTGGAGAAAGAACGCTTCAAGCGGCAGCTGCTGGAAGGAGGGGAGTTAAACTTTGGTATTAGTTATTTGATGGGAGAATATCCTATTTCTGTGGATACATTGCATCATCGTTGGGACAGTCTGTTAAACTTACCTTTGATAGCTACAACAAGCATTCGCTATGTAATGACCGATTTGGCGGAACAGAATGATACCGCTTATGCACATCGAGAACATTTTACTTTTCCTAAAGACAGTGCCTTAGTGTGGTATTTGGGGTATCGGTGCGAAGCCGAATTTGTGGGCAGTGTCCGCTATTCGGAAGTATGGACTACCTGGTCTCCGTTCACTTGGGGGTGCCTGTTCTTGCCTTGGATGGTAGGAATACTCTTTCTTCTCTGTTATAAAAAGGTGTGGAAGTTTATCAAGAGCAAGTTTACCAAGAAACAAATCGTCCATGTGGCCGATGCCCAAATAGCCGATGCCAAAATCTATCAGTTGGGCGATGGGGCCATCTATGATGTCTTCTCACAAACCATACAAAAAGGGGATGCTGTGGGTAAATTGGCTCCCCAGTCCGGCAGTTTGTTTCTGTTGTTCTTGCGTGCATCGGAGCATCGGGTAACGACCGATGAAATCGACCAATGTTTGTGGCACGGAAAAGGTACCAAGGAACGGATATATACTGCCATCCGCCGCTTGCGGAATGAACTGAAATCGGCTCCTACGGAAGTATCCATCGAAAATTTGGGAGAAGTCTATCAGTTAAAAAACGCCCATTCCATCGAAGAAAATCAACTTGGTCAGTAATTGTCAGTGAAAAAAATAGGTCATAATTTCCCGGTATTATAACTTTGCTTTCAGAAAACGAAGCCATTGAACGTTTTCTTTAAATATAGTATTCATTAAAAAGCAAAGTTACATGAAAAAGACTTTTTTTATTGCAAGCTACCTGATACTCGGTGTAGCATCGGTTTTTCAAGTCAATCAGTCCAAAGAGCCCTTGGATGAGTTCCTGTTGATGAATGTGGAAGCATTGGCCACTCCGGAATATAATGACAAATGGGGGATTTGCGAAGGTACTGGGGATACGGATTGTCCAGATGGCGTAAAAGTTAAGACGTATACACCAATTTCTTATAGCTTAAGATAATGAAGAAACAGTTGTCCTTACTCCTATTATTGGGAGGGATTGTGATGCTTTGTTTGTCTTTCCACATCCGCCCTTCAAAAGAAGCCGTGTCCGAAACCATTTTCCCGGAAACCAAAGCCTTACATGGCCGTACCATCCCCATTGATACTGCTTTGTTTAGATACCCTTGGCGTATTCGGGTACATGGAGACCGTGCGGTGGTGGAAGACTTGCACGGACCGGACTATTTTTTCCATTTGTTTTCGTACCCCGAATTCCGTTACCTTTCCTCTTTTTCCAAACGGGGTGAAGGCCCGGAAGAGATGCTACAGGCCGAGAACTTTCGTTGGGAGGGGGATGATTTGTGGACACTGGACTGCAACAAGTCGGAAATGGTACAGTGGCGTTTCAATGCTCATCGCGATTCTTTGCTCCGACACCGGGTAGTGAAGTTACAGAAGGAACTCCTCCGTCCGTTGGATTTCGCCATCTATAGCGGCACCCGTTTCTTGATTCCCGACTATTCGGGTGACAACCGTTTCTGTTGGGTGGACCGACAAGGCAAATTGCTCCGCAAAACGGGTGATATTCCTTCCTCCAATAAGAAGGCGTTGAAAGAATCCCGTCCTGCCTTGGCACAAGCCTGGCGAAGTTTTATCGACTATAATCCCCGTAACGGAGTATTAGCGGCCGTTACTCAGTTAGGTGAGGTGTTCGAAGTGTACAACCTGAAGAAAAACACCCATGTGGTGAAAGTGGGCGGACAGGGTGAGCCTCAGTTTATGGTAAGTCGTGATGGCTATGGTATCCCTACCGGCATTATGGGCTATGGCGATGTGCAGGTAACTGATAGTGCTATTTATACTACCTTCGAAGGAGAAACCTTTAAGGATATTGCCAATAACCACAAGAAGGGGATTCGTGCACCCAATGGCGGCAACCGCATCTATGTGTATACTTTAGAAGGAGAACCGCTCCGTAAGTACGAACTCGACCATTACGTAGATGGCATTTGGGTGGACGAAGAAAAAGGCATCATCCTTGCTGTAGATGGCAATCAAGACGAACCGATTGTAGAATTCAAGATGTAAGCCATGTCAGGTCTGTTTCCCAAAGGAAATTTCCCTATCAACGTGTCATCCAGAGCAAAGCGAAGGATCTGTAAACATTCACTATATGAAAAAAGTACTGTACATATTCATCCTATTCCTGCTTGCTTCCTGCCAAGAAAGCGACAAGGAACGCATCGCCCGTTTGTTAAACGAATGGAACAGAAAGGAAATCAAGTTTCCGGAACATTCTGTATTCACCATTCAAGGGAAAGATACCGTTACTTTAGATTATCGTAATGCCGATTTCAAAATAATCACTTATGTGGATTCCATCGGCTGCACCAGTTGTAAGCTCCAACTGCACCGTTGGAAAGAATTGATAGCGGAGATGGATTCCGTCACTT
>CAZJFI010000221.1:0-2981 GCA_964545265.1 uncultured Phocaeicola sp. | reverse complement strand
CAGGTACTTATACAGACAAACAGAGCCACTATGAAGCTCTTCACACCAATGCCACTGCACCTTACTCTTCTACAATGACAGATGGTGCTGTGTTGAGCAATATGGCTGGTGAACATATATTCGATGCGGATGGTAAAGAGATCACTAATTTTAATGGTATAGATAAAATGTATGCTGCTAATCTGCTTCCTGCTCAATATGTAGGTATGTATGATATTGATAGCCGTGAAGTGAATGTATTCGCCAAGTTGACAGCAAACCTCTTTAAACAAAGCGGTAATGTGAGTAACCGTATTGTAGCCGGTGTTGATTTCAAGAGCGATGGTAATGTGGGTAAAGGTAAGACTTACGATGCATCTTGTCCTCCTTATCGTAACTTGAGCTATTACAACGCTACATTCCGTCCACGTGAATACAAGGATATTCCGTTCATCAACCAGTTTGGTGCATATATTGAAGATAACTTTAAGTGGTCTATCGGTGGTACACACGATTTCCAATTGCAAGCAGGTGTTCGTTTCGACAATGCTTCTGTGGTAGGTAGCACAATTTCTCCGCGTTTCAATGCTTCTATGGAAATTATCCCGAATAAGTTCAGTATTTTCGGTGGTTATGGTATTACGGCCAAGATGCCGACTTTGCTTTACCTCTATCCGGAAAATGCTTACTTTGAATACATTAACTTGAACGAGTTGAGTACTACCAGCATTCCTGAAGCAGATCGTAAGTTCATTACAACTACACGTGTATTCGAGGTAGATAACTCGGATTTGGAAATCACCAAGAACTATAAGGCAGAAGCCGGTTTCAAATTGAACTTGGGAAAGATGAACTTGACCGTAACCGGTTATCATGAACGTTTGAAGAATGGTTATGCTCTTGGTAAGACATTGGATACACACAAGTCTGTAGATTGGACTACTTATACTCGTGATAAGGAAACAAATGAATTGGTAGGTACAACTCTGCCTGTATTGTCATACTTTAATGCACCGACCAACAATATGAACGTAGAAAACACCGGTGTGGAATTTGACTTGAACTTGGGCCGTATCGATGCTATCCGTACAGCGTTTAACTTGTCTGGTGCATGGATGCGTACAAAGACATGGAACGAAGGTTATGACTTCTATGCTGCAGATGGTGAAGCAGCAAATAAACGTAATCCGGTAGCTATCTATGAAGAATCGGGTACAAAGAACTATGCTGAACGTTTCGCCACTACATTGCGTGCAACTCACAACATTCCGCAGATTGGTCTTGTAGTAACATTAAGTGCACAAGCTGTATTCCTGGATACAGACTGGTCAACATTTGGAAACGACTCAATTCCATTGGGCTACATTTCATTGGATGGCACGACCAATTGGTTTGCTAAAGATCAGTTCAGCACTGCTGAAGACTTGAAACAGTCAGAATATGACTATATGTGGAGAAGCGTAAGCCATGCGAGTGCTATCAAGCAAGGTCTTGACCCTTATTTCCAGTTCAATTTGAACGTAACTAAGGAAATCAGCGACATGTTGCGTGTTTCATTCTTCGCAAACAACATGTTCAGAAGCTATCCTCGTACAGAATCAAAAAGAAATTTGGGTAGTTATTTGACAGGATATACCAACCGTTTCTTCTTCGGTTTGGAAATGTCACTCACTTTATAATGAAGAAATATGAAAAAGATTAAATTATATTTGCTTACATTGGTTGCTCTTGTTGCAACAAGCTGTACCGATGCATTTGACAACATATCAGATGCAACAGAAGTTACCCCCATCACACTGAAGTTCAATTTGAATATCGAAGCTGATGATTTGGTTGGTTATGACTTGACTTTGAGATTAATTAATTATGATGAAAACTTGGAATATAGTTTCCCTGTATCATCTGCCGGCCGTACACTTTCACGTGCTACACAAAATGTTTCAGTAGAAGCTACTGGTGTCATCCCAGGCATTTACACTGTAGTTCTTTCAGGTAAAGGTTTGACAAACGATATAGAAGTTAGTGAATACTTGATGAGTGGTAGCTTGGTTAACGAATCATTGACAGCCAATGGCAAGAGTTTCGATATAACTGTAAAGGCTGGTATCAAGGGTAACATTATCTTTAAGGAGCTTTATTTCTGTGGTGTACCTTCTTATTATTTCCGTGACCAGTTCTATGAATTGTACAATAATTCCAATTCAACAGTGTATTTGGATGGTCTGCACATTGCCAACCTTGAACCTTCAACAGCTACTACATCATTGCCGACTTGGGAAGATGAAAAGGACGCATTTGTATATGGTGCACGTGTGTGGAAGTTTCCGGGTAATGGCGCAGATTATCCTTTACAACCGGGTGAATCTATTATCGTGGCTCAACATGCCAAGAACCATAAAGAAACCAATGAAAATAGCCCAGTTGATTTGAGTGGCGCAGAATTTGAATTCTACATGGGTAGTACATCATTTCCTGATATGCCTGCTGTCAATATGGACCATGTCTTCTATCAAGGTAAAGCAGATATCGGTACTATCCAGATGTGGTTGGTTTCTGTGTTCGGTGGTGCATATGTTATCTTCAAAGTTCCTGAAGATGAAACTTGGGATCCGGTAAATACAGATTGGGCAGTGCCCCTTGGTACATCTTCTACCACTCGTTTTGCCAAGATTCCTGTAGAGTGGGTATGGGATGCTGTAGAATTGGGTAACAACGAATCAATGGTTAATGCCAAACGTGTTCCAGGTATTTTGGACGCAGGTATGTCATGGGTAGGTAATATTTATTGCGGATTGTCTGTTGCACGTTATGTAGAAGAAGGCAAGACTTTGAACAACGGCGCACCAATCTATATGGACACCAACAACAGTACAGACGACTTTGAACGTGGCTTAACACCGGAAATACGTCGTAATGGTGCCTTGACCCCATCATGGAATACATGGAAATAATTAATCCTAAAGAGAAGAAACGATGAAAAAACAATATATAAACTTGAAAGG
>CAZJFI010000220.1:0-2985 GCA_964545265.1 uncultured Phocaeicola sp. | reverse complement strand
GGTATTGCGAGGTTTCGTGGCGGGCCACTAAATTCACATGTCCGTCGCGAAGTTCCTCCAACATTTCGGCCAATACCTGAAAGAGGTTCTTGTCGCTCATATCCGGTGTAATCCGATTCTTGTACGTACGGTATACCTCGTCCCAATCCAATCCGTATTCCTGATGCTTGTAATCGTGGAAACAATATTGGGTGTCGATAATCTTCCAAAGGGCTTCGAAGTTGCCTTCGGGGGTATTGTCGGGTACATCTTCCGTTATGCAAGTGCTGAAGAACGGAAGAATGAGCAATAGTTGTATGATGGGTAATATTCTCTTGTACATGGCTTAATAGGGGCTGATGGACGAAGGCATGGATACTTTGTTCTTTCCTTTCAGTAGATAGAAGTTCTTGACGAATCCTATCATGAAGGAATGCGACCACATGTGGCTCTTCAGTTTGTTGACTTTGGCTTGCTGGATATCGCAGATATACCCTACGCGTACATTGGTGGAGCGGATAGGGAAATCGAGCGTGAGGAACTGGCGGAGGGCGGGCTGGTTGTGTATCGAGGTAAAGCAGATGTTCTTGCCCCAATCGTGGGCGATGGACATTTCATAATAGGGTTGTCCGTACTCCGGTGAAAACATGATACCCAGTAGCGGCAAGTTGGCCTGATAGCGGAGCACCATGGGGTAATCCTTGATCTTGAACCGATAGATGGCCATACCCGAAGCTCCCGCATTGATGTATGCCTTGGCTTGTATGGGGTTGTTGGAATTCCGAAGGTTATACACAAATCCCCCGTTGATGTCGAGCAGAGGACCCGCCATCAGCTTCAGGTTTTCGTTGATGGGGAACTGGTAGTGCCATGCATAGTTCCAATTGGCCATAAAAGCCATTTCTGAGCCCGTATCCGCCTTGTTTTCGGTCAGCGATAGATGGGCTTGGAAAAGCGATTGCGTTGACACACGACCGTCCATCAGTCGGGTCATGCGCATGCTTTCGCGGAGGAAACGCAATTCGGGCCCTGTATACTCCATGGGCGAGAGATAGGTATCCAGTATATTGGTATGCCCCACACCATAGAGGGTGGCCCGCATCACGTATCGGTTGGCTTTCAGGCTATCTTCTTGCGCATGTACAGAAAGAAAATGTACACACACCAAGAGCAGACTTAGTAGTATTTTGTTCATACATCAAAACAATTTCATCTGACCGGTTATTTCGTCAATGATGTCCGATTCACTTTTGCCATGGTCAGGGTCTTCGATTACGGGTTCATCATCCGTTGGCTCTTCGGCTTCCGCTTCTTCGGGGAAACGGGTGGGCTCCAATTCCACGATGCTTTCTACCGCAAAGGTAGTGATTCGCTTGCCCTTGGCCTTGTAGCTCTTGATACCGATAAATTCTTCCACATCCACTTCGAGTGGTTCACGGAACTTGTCGGCACCGCCAAAGGTCACCTGGATGCGCGGATACACCACATCCGATAGCAATATCAGTTCGTTTTGCTTGTTTTCTCCCAAATAGTTCAGCTTCTTGGCCGAGGCCTCGAAGGTGAATCGCTTGAGGTACGGATAACCTTGCTGGTCGGCATCGTATAGGGCAGCACTCCAAACCTTGTTGGCATCAAACTTTTCGATGACGCGGATACCCGGTTCATAGTGGTTGTTCAAGTCGAAGTTTGTAGTGAAGAAATCGCCGTTGTCCATCACCACCAGTATCAGGTCGTCGCTATGGAATTCGCCTAAGTATTGTCCACGTTCGTCGTAGTTCAAGCGGAGTACATCGGCATCAAACCATACCTTTCGTCCGCCCAGTGTAGAGCCACCCCGTTGTTTCAGCACTATCTTGTGTACATCGTTTTTCGAGAGGATATTTCCCATCGATTGGCGTCCCTTGATGGCAATTTCGCTGAAGTCTTTTTCGAACACTATCTTCTTGATGCGCGGATTGGGTTTCAGGGTAACTTTGATGACTTCGGCTTCCCCGTTGGGGTTTACGGTGAAGTACACGATGCGCGAACCCGGTTTTCCTTGCGTTACATCGTATTCCCTGTCGCGGGTAATGGAGGTGATGTTGAATCGCTTGATGTAGTAGAATCCGTCCTTTCCGTCGCGATACACCACGTTGTAGATGGTGCGCTTGTCGTTCTTCTTGAACACGTCGATGTGTAGCACATTCTTGCCCACAAACAGCTTGTCGGCCACGCGTACCACCTTGTATCGTCCGTCCTTGTAGAACAGGATTACATCGTCTATGTCCGAGCAGTTGGCTACAAATTCGTCCTTCTTCAAGGCAGTGCCAATGAATCCCTCTTCGCGGTTGATGTACAGCTTTTCGTTGGCTTCCACCACCTTGGCGGCTTCTATGGTATCGAAGTTGCGCAGTTCGGTGCGTCGCGGATAGTTGGCTCCGTACTTGCTTTTCAGCATTTCGTACCAGTCGATGGTGTAGTTCACAATGTGTGCCAACTTGAAGTTTATTTCCTCTATTTCTTCCTTGATGCGGGCGATGTTCTCGTCGGCCTTGTCCTTGTTGAACTTCAGGATGCGTTGCATCTTGATTTCCATCAGTCGCAGGATGTCGTCCTTGGTCACCTCGCGTACAAATTGCGGATAGAACGGAGTGAGTCGTTCGTCAATGTGTTCGCAGGCTGCATCCATGCTTTCGGCCTGTTCAAATTTCTTGTCCTTGTAGATACGTTCTTCGATGAATATCTTTTCCAGCGAGGCGAAGTGCAGGCTTTCGAGCAATTCCCCCTTGCGGATTTCCAGCTCCTTGCGAAGCAAGCCAAGGGTATTGTCGGCCGATTTCTTCAATACATCGCTCACGGTCAGGAAGTGCGGTTTCTTCTCGTCGATGACACAACAGTTGGGCGAGATGCTCACTTCGCAATCCGTAAAGGCATAGAGCGCATCGAGTGTCTTGTCCGACGATACGCCCGGTGCCAGATGCACCAATATCTCTACCTTTTCCGAGGTGAGGTCTTCTACCTTTCGTA
>CAZJFI010000219.1:0-3001 GCA_964545265.1 uncultured Phocaeicola sp. | reverse complement strand
CCCAAATATACCAAGTCTTCCAATTCAGGGTCTTCGTTCTTGTTGATGCACAAGTCGTTGCTTGCAAGCAAGGTCTTGAAGTGGTTAGGACCTAAATAGAATTGCAAGTTGGTGGCTTCCTTACCCGTAGGATCGAAGAAGGTAGTCATTTCGGCGGTATAATTCTTCATGAATCCGCTTCCCTTTTCTTCGGGTACTGATTCCAATGTAGCATTTTCAAAATTGTTTTGGGCAATCAATACACTTGAGAAGAACTGGTTCTTGAAGGCAATCCATTCAAGTGGTTCGTTGAAGGTTCCCTTTTCTTCTTTGAATTCGCTCAAATAATCCGAACCATCGTCTACCGGCTTGTAGGTAAGCGAAGTATAGCGTTGTTCAAAGTCGAAACCTTTTTCTTGTTGACGCGCACGTTGCCACCATTCAATGTTGAGAGTCTTCTGAGCAGCAGGGAAGAAGTTCTGCATGCCATTGGCGCGGATAGAGAAATCCATCATATAGGCATCGGGCAACAAACGGTATGCGAAATCGATATAACCGGCACCTGTTGTAGCCAAGCGCATGGTTACAGTACTATCGCTCACGTTCAAAGGTTGGAAGAACAACTCTTCGGTCAGGATGTTTTCGTTCTTTCCTTCGAAAGCGAAATTCATGGCCGATTCTTCTTCGTTGAACAATACCAACGGTTCTCCTTGTTGGTTCTTATACTCTTTCAAGGTAGCCGAAACTACACGACCTCCTTTGTTGGAGATAGTAACCTTAACCAGATTGTTTTCTAATGTAGTAAACTCTTCAGTTCCTTGATTGGCACCGAAAAACAAGGATGTTGAATCGAGTACCAAAGCCTGTTGTTTTTGTGCGGCAGCTTCTGCTTCAAATTTGGCTGCTTCTTGTTGGGCTACTGCCTGAATGGAATCCTGATAATGGCGCGCACGCTCCATCTCTTCTTGGCTGGGACGGTTCCAAATACTGAAACCAATCAATACGGCACCAATCAGAAGGAATCCCACTAACGTGTTTTTGTCCATTTCTATTCGTTTATAATTAATAATCTAATTGTTTTATAATCAAAGTTGCAAAATTACAAAATCTTTTCCGAATTAATAGAGTGTTGCTCTAAAAATATCTTTAGCCATATAGGAAAATAGGCCTATACTTTTGTAGTCCGAAAAATTAAATGTAATTTTGCAAAACTGAATTAATCTACTATATAAATAGGAATATGAGTAAAAAGATATCGATAACCATGTTGCTGTCTTTCTTCTTGTTGGCAGCTTCTGCGCAGAGTAATGTAGTTGTAACTAATGTTGTACAGAAAGTTAGCATAGAAAGTGAAAATCCGGTAATTACTGAATTTAAAGATTCCCTGGAAAATTTGAGGGCTTCTTTTTATGCACATTTCCGTGTATGGGAAGATTTGGAAATTCCTACGCCACGGAATATTCGCCCCAATCCCGATTTCTATAAGTTGTTTGTACCTCCCACTTATTATACATCGGCGGTAAATCAAGCTTTTGGTATTGATTGGGAACCCGGGAAAAAGATGGGAATGACTGCTACAGATTCTTTATACAGAGTATTGTCGGATACCATTGATCGCTTTGAACTTCCTCAAATGGAAACTAAGGCAGCTGCCGACCGTTGGGTAAACAATATCTTGCTGAAATACTATATGGAACATCCCGATCGTGTAAGGGGAAATGAAATCTATTTGGCTGATATGAAAGTATTTGACGAAAGTAAAATTCCCAGTGGCCCAAAGAAAGAAAAGGTGAAGGATTACATGAAAGCTGAAAACCCGATGACCGAAAATACGGGAACTGATACAGAATTGGTTGTATTGAAGCCTAATTTCTGGAAGAAGACAGGTGCTGCCTCTTTACAATTCTCACAACACGGCATTTCTGATAACTGGTATCAGGGTGGTGAAAGTACCAATGCTTTGATGGGTGAATTGAAATTGACCGCTAATTACGATGACCAACAGAAAATACAATTCGATAATTCATTGGAAATCAAAATCGGTTTCATTACTGCACCATCAGATACGGTACATAGTTATAAGACCAATGCCGACCTTTTCCGTTTGAATAGTAAGTTGGGTGTACGAGCCATCAAGAACTTGTATTATACATTGGCTGCTGAATTCAAGACTCAGTTCTTCTCGAATTACAAGACCAATACCAACGATTTGATTTCTAACTTCTTGTCACCGGCCCAATTGGATGTATCCCTCGGTTTGGACTATAAGTTGAATAAAAAGAAATACAACTTGTCTGTCATGGGATCACCTTTGTCGTACACCTTTGTGTATATAAACGATGATAAGATTTACGACCGTACCGCTTTCAATGTGGAAGCCGATAAGACAATTGCTCACATGTTCGGTTCTAAGATTACGGCCAATTTGGATTGGGCATTTACTAAGAACATTTCATGGACTTCCAAGTTCGATTACTTTACTACTTACAAGAAAGTGATAGCCAACTGGGAAAATACCTTGAACTTCCAAGTTAGTCGTTATTTGTCTACCAAGATATTCTTCCATACTCGTTTCGACGATGGCGTTACTCTTTCGGAAGACAATAAGACTTATTTCCAATTTAAGGAAATGCTCACCTTCGGGTTAAGTTACAATTGGTAAAACATTGGTTTACTTATCATAAAACATCGGTTTGTTCATAGGAAAACGTCGTTTTCTTTTCCTCGAACAAACCGATGCTTTTTTTATGTCTTTATTAGGGAATAATATACTTGTTGACACTCCATTGTGTCATCTTGAACGTAGTGAAAGATCTGTGTGCATCTACAAGTGTGTATACAGATTTTTCGTCACTTCGTTCCTCAAAATGACACGTTGTGTTATTGGTACTAAGATTGTTGAGATTCTTCCAACAACGTTTGTACAATGCGTTCGGCCGTGCGTCCATCCCAGCGTTCGGGGAGGTTGCCGGTTTTCCATTCGCCTTTCTTCCAGGTGGTCAAGGCTTCGGCCAAAAGGTTG
>CAZJFI010000218.1:0-3015 GCA_964545265.1 uncultured Phocaeicola sp. | reverse complement strand
TATATCCAATCTTTGGGACTGAAAGTGGAAGAATAACTATAAATTAAATCGATATAGCATGAAAAAACATTTCTTGACGATTGCAGTGGCTGGACTGATATTAGCTTCATGTGGAATCCAACCGTCGGGTGTGGAACCGGCTATTCCTTATGATGCCGGAATAGAGCAAAAGGTAGAAGAGACATTGAAAAGAATGACACTGGAAGAAAAAATCGGGCAAATGACCGAACTGAATGTTGACCTCGTAGGGAAACCGGGCTCGCATCCTTTTGAAGTAGATGAGGCTTTGTTGGATACAGTCATTGGAAAGTATAAAGTGGGGTCAATCTTGAATGCCCCTTATACAGTAGCACCTACTAAAGAACAATGGAAGGTGATAATCGATGCCATTCAAAAGAAATCGATGGAAGCTATAGGTATTCCTTGTATCTACGGATTGGATATGAATCATGGAGTAACCTATACGCAGGGCGGTACATTATTCCCTCAGAATATCAATGTGGCAGCAACCTTCAATCGGGATTTGGCACGTCGGGGAGCAGAGATTACTGCATATGAAACCCGTGCAAGCAATACACCGTGGACTTATTCACCTACACTCGACCTGGTACGCAACCCGTTGTGGCCACGTATTTGGGAGAACTTCGGTGAAGATCCTTATGTAAATGCTGAAATGGGTAAGGCGATGGTACTTGGTTTCCAAGGTGAAGACCCGAATCATATTGACAAGAATCATATAGCTGTAAGTGTAAAGCATTATATGGGTTATGGTGCTGCAACGAGTGGCAAAGACCGTACACCGGCCATCATTGCACCGAACGATTTACGTGAAAAGCACTTTGCTCCTTATCTGGCAGCCGTTCGGCAGGGAGCTTTGACCATTATGGTCAATTCTGGTTCTGTAAACGGAATGCCGGTACATGCCAACTATGAATTATTGACCCAATGGTTGAAAAAAGACTTAAATTGGGATGGTATGTTGGTAACGGATTGGGCGGATATAGACAACCTTTGGAAGCGTGAAAAAGTTGCCAAGGATAAGAAGGAAGCTATCAAAATGGCCATCAATGCCGGTATCGATATGTCTATGGATCCCTATGACTTGGGCTTTTGCCGTTTGTTGAAGGAATTGGTAGATGAAGGTCAAGTATCAATGAGCCGTATTGATGATGCAACCCGTCGTGTGTTGCGACTGAAATATCGTCTGGGCTTGTTTGAACAACCGACAACTGATTATACTGATTATCCTGAATTTGGAGGTAAGGCTCATGCCGAATCAGCTTTGCAAAGCGCTACAGAGTCCATGATCTTACTGAAGAATGAATCGGATTTACTTCCAATAGCTAAAGGTAAACGTATTTTGTTGACTGGACCGAATGCCAATCAGATGCGTTGCTTGAATGGCGGTTGGAGCTATACATGGCAAGGTCATTTGGCTGATCAGTTTGCCGGAGTTTACAACACTATTTACGAAGCCATGTGCAATGAATTTGGTACAAATAATGTAATTCTTGAACAAGGTGTTACTTATAATGAACAGGGTAACTATTGGGAAGAAAACGAACCTCAGATTCAAAAGGCGGTAGCTGTTGCAAGTCGTGCAGATGTTATTGTTGCATGTATCGGTGAGAATTCATATTGCGAAACTCCGGGTAACTTGACTGATTTGACCTTGAGCCAAAATCAGCGTGACTTGGTGAAGGCTTTGGCTAAGACCGGAAAACCTATAGTTTTGGTATTGAACGGCGGTCGTCCGCGTATCATAGCTGATATAGAACCGTTGGCCAAGTCTGTAGTGGATATTCTTCTTCCAGGTAATTATGGAGGAGATGCTCTTGCCAACCTTTTAAGTGGTAATGCCAATTTCAGCGGTAAGATGCCGTATACTTATCCAAAAGAAGTGCATTCTTTGATCAATTATGACTATAAGAATGCCGAACACATTGGCGAAGCAATGGAAGGTGCATACAATTATGATGCGCAAGTAAGCTTCCAATGGGCATACGGCTATGGCTTAAGCTATAATAAATATGAATATAGCAATTTGAAAGTGAATAAGACCAACTTTACAGCCGAGGACGAATTGGTATTCACTATTGATGTGAAGAATACCGGTAAGTATGTAGGTAAGGAAAGTGTTTTGCTTTTCAGTTCCGACCTTGTGGCAAGTCTTACTCCAGATAACCGCCGTTTGCGCAATTTCGAAAAGGTAGAATTCCAACCGGGTGAAACCAAGACTGTTACTTTAAATATAAAGGGTAGTGATTTGGCTTTTGTAGGTTATGATGGAAAGTGGCGTTTGGAAGAAGGTGAGTTCCGTATGCAGGCTGGTAATCAGACATTGAATATCAATTGTTCTGCTACGAAGATTTGGGATACTCCGAATAAATGACTGGTGGAATAGAATAATGATAAAATACCGAAATCATGAAGAAGACAATAACATTGAGTATAGTGGCTTTGGCATTTGCGCTTGACACTCAAGCCCAAAATCTTCCAACTTATTTGGATGATACTAAGCCGATGGAGGAAAGAATTGAGGATGCATTGAGTCGCATGACTTTGGAAGAAAAGGTGGCGATGATTCATGCTCAGTCTAAATTTAGTTCACCGGGTGTGGAACGTTTGGGAATCCCTGATGTATGGATGACGGATGGCCCTCATGGTATCCGTCCCGAAGTGTTGTGGGACGAATGGGATCAAGCCAGTTGGACGAACGACTCTTGTGTCGCTTTTCCTGCATTGACATGCTTGGCGGCTACTTGGAATCCGGAAATGTCCTTGCTTTATGGCAAGAGCATTGGTGAAGAAGCTCGTTATCGGAAGAAAACGGTCTTGTTGGGGCCTGGAGTAAACATCTATCGCACTCCGTTGAACGGACGCAACTTTGAATACATGGGTGAAGACCCATATTTAGCCAGTAGAATGGTGGTGCCTTATGTAAAAGGTGTCCAACAAAACGGAGTGGCCGTTTGTGTAAAGCATTATGCATTGAACAATCATGAAGTGAACCGT
>CAZJFI010000217.1:0-3021 GCA_964545265.1 uncultured Phocaeicola sp. | reverse complement strand
CCTGGAAAAACAGGACCAGAATCTGTTGTGTTACCATTACACCATAGTCCAATCTACCAATCGGAGCGCCGCTCCAATTTTAACGGTGCAAAGATACGCCTTTTTTCATTCCCGACAAACTTTTTCTCGTTTTTTTTCATCTATTTTCTGTTTAGCTCCTTATTTAAAGAGATTTTGCATCTTTTTTTTCGTCGGTCGGATAAAACCAAGTATCTTTGCGCTTTGTTTTACCAAAACAATGAGCAACAAACTATAGTTTAAATATATAAGAATGAATCAAACTAAGACATTAGTAAAAAAAATAACCGAAGGAATACAAGAAAAGAAAGGAAAGAATATTGTTGTAGCCGATCTGACAGAAATAGATGATACCATCTGTAAATATTTCATTATCTGTGAAGGTAACACGCCTACCCAATTGGCCGCCATTACGGATTCGGTATACGATTATGTACGCAAAAATACCGGAGAAAAGCCTTATGGAGTAGACGGATTACGGAACGCCCAATGGATAGCATTGGATTATAGCGATGTTTTGGTACATATCTTTTTACCCGAGACCAGAGAATTCTACAATTTGGAAAACTTATGGGCAGATGCTAAACTGACTCACATTCCCGACATTGATTAAACCCTATATTATACATGAAAGAAAACGAAAAGAAACCTAAAATAAATATGCCACGTTTCAATTTAAGCTGGTTATATATGTTCATCGCCTTAACCATTGGATACCTTTATTTTACCGGTAACGGAAGCGGTATGAACAAACAGATTACCTATACAGAATTTAAGGAAATGGTAAACAAAGGTTATGCCGACAAAATCATAGCCTACAACGACAATACTGTTGACATGTTCATCAAACCGCAACATGTAAAGGAAGTATTCAAGGAAGATGCTAACAAGGTAGGCAGAAGTCCTTCCATCCATATTGAAGTGGGATCCATTGAATCGTTGGACAAATTCATGGAAAAAGCGCAGGAAGAAGGTAAATTCACCGGTTCTATCAGCTACGAAAAGAAAGATGACATGTTTGGTGCCTTGTTTTGGAACATCGCTCCTTTGATTTTCATTGTTGCCATTTGGATATTTATCATGCGCCGCATGAGTGGCGGTATGGGAGGCGGAGGAATGAACCCATTCAACGTAGGCAAAAGCAAGGCACAAGTATACGAGAAAGGAGATCAGAACAATCGGATTACCTTCAAGGATGTAGCCGGACAAGAAGGAGCCAAACAAGAGGTACAGGAAATTGTAGATTTCTTGAAGCAACCTCAAAAATATACAGAGCTTGGAGGTAAAATTCCTAAGGGGGCTTTGTTGGTTGGCCCTCCGGGAACAGGTAAGACCTTACTTGCCAAGGCTGTAGCCGGTGAAGCCGATGTACCGTTCTTCTCCATGTCGGGTTCCGACTTTGTAGAAATGTTTGTGGGTGTAGGTGCTTCACGTGTACGCGACCTTTTCCGTCAGGCCAAGGAAAAGGCGCCATGTATCATTTTCATAGACGAAATTGATGCTGTAGGTCGTGCCCGTAGCAAAGGCCCCAACATGGGAGGTAATGACGAACGCGAAAGTACATTAAACCAATTACTTACCGAGATGGATGGATTTGGCACCAATAGTGGTGTCATTATTCTGGCTGCTACTAACCGTGCAGACATTTTGGACAAAGCGTTGCTTCGTGCCGGACGTTTCGACCGTCAAATTCATGTAGATTTACCCGATTTGAACGAACGTAAAGCGGTGTTTGAAGTACATTTGAAACCCTTGAAATTAGATTCATCTGTCGATGTGGATTTATTGGCTCGTCAAACTCCCGGATTTAGCGGAGCTGATATTGCCAATGTATGTAATGAAGCTGCTTTGATTGCTGCCCGCCATCAAAAATCAGCCGTAGGCAAACAAGACTTTTTAGATGCTATCGACCGAATCATTGGTGGTTTGGAAAAGAAAACCAAAATCATGACTACAGCCGAGAAGCGTACCATTGCCCTTCACGAAGCCGGTCATGCTACCCTTTCATGGTTCCTGGAACATGCCAATCCCCTTATCAAGGTCACTATTGTTCCCCGCGGCCGCGCTTTGGGTGCCGCCTGGTATCTACCGGAAGAACGACAAATCACGACCAAGGAGCAAATGCTTGACGAAATGTGTGCCACCTTGGGAGGACGTGCTGCTGAAGAATTGTTCACCGGCCATATTTCAACCGGAGCTATGAACGATTTGGAACGGGTTACCAAACAATCATATGGCATGATTGCCTATGCTGGTATGAGCGACAAGTTGCCCAACTTATGTTACTATAACAACGAAGAATATTCTTTCAGCAAGCCTTATAGCGACAGAACCGCTGAGCTTATCGACGAAGAAGTAAAAAGAATGATAAACGAGCAATACGATCGCGCCAAGAAGATGTTGTCCAAACACAAGGAAGGCCATAACCGATTGGCTCAACTGCTAATGGATAAGGAAGTTATCTTTGCAGAAGATGTGGAACGTATTTTCGGCAAGCGTCCTTGGGCATCCCGTTCGGAAGAGATTATGGGCACGGATGAAGCCAAAAAGGAACTGGAGAACGAAGAAGTGGACTCCTCCGTTCCACAATTGGAAAACAAAGAAGCATAAAAAACAGCGTTTATGAAAAACTTTATTCAAAGAGCCATTACCGGCATTATCTTTGTAGCCGTATTGATCGGTTGCATTATAAGCGGGCCATTCTCGTTCGGTATTCTTTTCTGTATTATCAGCGCCATGGCTACTTACGAATTCTGTACATTAGTCAACTACCAGGAAGAAGTGGACATCAACAGAAATATCTGCACGTTAGGTAGCGTATTCCTGTTCTTTTGTTTCTTTTATTATGGTATCAACCCTACAGAAACAGGTATATTCATTCCCTATCTGGCATTGACAATCTACTTGTTGGTCAGCGAACTTTATCTAAAGAAAAAGAATCCCATTAACAATTGGGCCTATTCCATGATGAGCCAGCTATATGTGGGATTACCTTTTGCTTTA
>CAZJFI010000216.1:0-3041 GCA_964545265.1 uncultured Phocaeicola sp. | reverse complement strand
ACTTGTGCATCAACAAGAACGAAGACCCTGAATTGGAAGACTTGGTATATTTGGGTTGGCCACTCATCCGTTGGATTAACCGTTGGTTTACCATCAACTTGTTCGACTGGTTGTCGGGTTGGGGCTTGAACATGGGTATCGTATTGCTTTTGATGACCTTGATTGTAAAGGCATTGGTTTATCCTGCTACTTACAAATCATTCATGTCATCGGCCAAGATGCGTGCTTTGAAGCCACACGTACAAAAGATTAACGAAAAGTATCCTAAGCAAGAAGATGCATTGAAGAAGCAACAAGAAACCATGGCACTCTATAGCCAATACGGCGTAAGTCCTATGGGTGGTTGTTTACCAATGCTTATTCAGATGCCGGTATTCATGGCCTTGTTCTTCTTTGTGCCGAACGCTATTGAACTTCGCCAACAAAGTTTCCTTTGGGCACCCGACTTGTCTACCTACGACTCCGTACTCAACTTCGGATTCAATATCCCGTTCTTGGGTAGCCACTTGAGCTTGTTCTGCTTGTTGTTCAGCGTTACCAATATCTTGAACACATGGTATTCTATGAAACAACAAGATACTATGGGCCAACAACAAATGCCGGGTATGAAGATCATGATGTATGCTATGCCTATCATGTTCATCTTCATCTTCAACAGCTACTCCTCTGGTTTGAACTATTACTATTTCATCTCAGGTTTGATTGGTATCCTTACCATGATTATCCTCCGCAAGACTACCGATGATAATAAGCTGCTTGCACAACTCGAAGCCAATAAGGCCAAGATCAAGCAACAAAAAGGCAACAAAGGTACACAAGGCGGATTGATGGCTAAATTGGAAGCTTTACAAAAAGAACAAGAACGCTTGCAGAAGGAACGTGAAGAACGTATGAACCGCAACAAGCGATAAATCTTATCTTCGTGTCATTCTGAACGAAGTGAAGAATCTGATAACAACTACTCTCAGGCACATAGATTCTTCGTTTCACTCAGAATGACACTTTTTTTAGACTAACAATTATAATCATATCGAAACATGAAAAAAACAAACGTAGCTCTTATGGCAGCAGCATTGACGCTCGCTACATCTTGCTCAAACGTAAAGCAAGATAGCAATGCGCCCATCATCGGACGCCAAGATATTACGGTAACAGACGGACGCATGACTCCCGAAGCTCTTTGGGCCATGGGACGCATCGGTAGTCTGAGTGTATCACCCGATGGACAAAAGATTGTCTATACGGTTGCCTATTACAGCGTTGAGCAGAACAAAAGCCACCGTGTCATTTATATCATGGATGCCGACGGAAACAACAACACTCTGCTTACTACTACTGCATTCAATGAAGGCGAACCCCAATGGATCAAAGGCGGAAGCAAAATTGCCTACTTGAGCAATGAAAGCGGAAGCAACCAAATTTGGGAAATGAATCCTGATGGAACAGAACGCCGTATCCTCTCCAATTATGAAGGTGACATTGAAGGATTCTCTTTCTCACCTGACGAAAGCAAGATTCTCTTCATCTCTCAAATCAAATACGGAGAACGCACCGTAGACCTTTACCCCGACCTTCCCAAGTCAACAGGTATCATCGTAAACGATTTGATGTACAAGCATTGGGATGAATGGGTAGAAACAATCCCCCACCCGTTTGTAGCTGAATTTGATGGAAAGAAGATGGGAGCAGCTACCGATATTTTGGAAGGCGAACCATTTGAAGCTCCTATGAAACCATTCGGCGGTATCGAACAATTGGCTTGGAGTGCAGACTCTAAGAGCATCGCCTATACTTGCCGTAAAAAGACAGGTTTGAAGTATGCCGTATCTACCGACTCGGATATCTACTTGTATTATTTAGATAGCAAGAATACTACCAACCTTTGCAAGCAAGACGACAATGCCGACCGTAATATGGGTTATGATACTAATCCTACTTTCTCGCCCGACGGCAAGTACATTGCATGGCAAAGCATGGAACGCGATGGTTATGAAAGCGACCGCAACCGCCTTTGCATCATGGACTTGAAGAGTGGTGAAAAGAAATACGTAACCGAAAGCTTTGAAAGTTCTGTTGATGCTTATTGTTGGGCTGACGATAGCCAAACCTTGTATTTCACAGGTGTATGGCACGGTGCAAGCATGATTTATAGCACCAACTTGAATGGCGATGTAAAGAAGCTTACAGAAGGCGACTATGATTATGCATCGGTTGCTTTGTTGGGCGATAAGATTATTACCAAGCGTCATTCTATGAGTCATGCCGACGAAATCTATACACTGAATCCTACAGATGGACAGATTGCACAACTTTCTCATGAGAACGACCATATCTTCAACCAATTGAGCTTGGGTAAGGTAGAAAGCCGTTGGACAACTGCCAGCGATGGCAAGCCCCTCCATTCATGGGTTATCTATCCATCTAACTTCGACCCCAACAAAGAATATCCTACCTTGCTCTTCTGCGAAGGTGGTCCTCAAAGTCCTGTAAGCCAATTCTGGAGTTATCGTTGGAATTTCCAAATCATGGCAGCTAACGACTATATCATCATTGCTCCTAACCGTCGCGGTCTTCCAGGCTTTGGTATGGAATGGTTGGAACAAATCAGTGGCGATTACGGTGGCCAATGTATGCGCGACTATTTGACTGCTATTGATGACATCTGTAAGGAACCATATGTAGACAAAGACCGTTTAGGTTGTGTTGGTGCCAGCTTCGGTGGATTCTCTGTATATTGGTTGGCCGGCCACCACAACGAACGCTTCAAAGCCTTCATTTCACACGATGGTATCTTTAACATGGAAATGCAATATCTGGAAACCGAAGAAAAATGGTTTGCCAACTGGGATATGGGTGGTGCTTATTGGGACAAGGCCAATACTACCGCACAACGTACTTTCGCCAACTCTCCACATAAGTTCGTAGACCAATGGGATACTCCTATCCTTTGTATCCACGGCGAAAAAGACTATCGCATCTTGGCCAACCATGCCATGGCTGCTTTCGATGCTGCCGTTATGCGTGGTATTCCTGCCGAATTG
>CAZJFI010000215.1:0-3045 GCA_964545265.1 uncultured Phocaeicola sp. | reverse complement strand
CGGGCAGGGTCCAGATAGATACAATCCACCGGTTGCATTTGTTTCAGATACTCCACTCCATCCTGATTGTGTACTTGGATAGACAATCCCAACAAAGGGAAGTTATGCTCGGCCAATTTGCAAAGTTCGGTTTGGCGTTCCACATAATCGGCTTGTTTGAAATGTCGGGCAAGGAACGAGCAATCAATTCCGAAACCTCCTGTAAGGTCGACAAATGTATCTCCTTCGGCCAATCCGGCTTTGTAACATGCTGTAGCCTCTGATGAGCATTGTTCCATGGACAGATGCTTCGGATACCACACCCCTTCCGTTTGATACCAGGTAGGTAACTTTGTTTCAGCCACTTGTCGACCTGCTATTTGGGTTACGGCCATAGCCATATCCACTTGTGGATACTTCTTGGCTTGCAAGGCCAGGGAGCGTACATCGTCATGGGCATGTTCCTTGATAAATTGAAGGGTTGTTTCGGATATTTGCATAATATTCTCTTTTCTTGTGGCAAAGATATGGATTTTATTTATACTTTCGTATCTTTGTCAAAGAATTGAAAACAACCTTAATATAAATAGCATGAAGAAGAATTTGTTGACTCTTGCCCTCTTGTTATGTACTTGTTTGCAAGGGGCTGCACAAGACACTTTCGAGAAGTATTTTGAAAAGAAAACCTTGCGCATTGACTTTGCACTGAGTGGCAATGCAAAAAGCCAGTCGGCTGCTATCCAGCAATTGCGCGAAGAACCCGTTTGGGGAGGTCCCATCAAGAATTTGATAGACACCTTCGGCTATGGCGGATACTATGTAAATGTATACGACCAGGCAGGCAAGGAACTGATTTATTCGCGCGGATTCAATACTTTGTTCGAAGAATGGCGCACTACCGCACAAGCCAAGGTAGAAACCCAAGCATGGAACAACAGTGTGTGCATTCCTTTCCCTAAAGATAAGATTATTGTAGAACTGACCGCCCGAGACAAGAGCTGCATGCAGTTCCACTCACTTCTGAAGACAGAAATCGACCCACAAAGCATCTTCATCGACCGTACTGCCTTGAAAAAGAACCCGGTAGTGAAGATACAGGACAAGGGCGACTCCAGTGAAAAGGTGGATTTGCTCTTTGTGGCCGAAGGCTATACAGCTGCCGAACAAGACAAGTTTGTAAAGGATGCCAAACGATTTATGGAAGCCTTGTTCAAGACTCCTCCGTTTGACCAATGCCGCGACGATTTCAATGTATGGGCTGTAGGCACCATCTCCGAAGAATCGGGCACCAGTTCGTCGGGCAAGGGAATCTACAAGAATACAGCCTTGAACACAGGTTACTATACTTTTGGAGTAGACCGATACTTGACTACCCAAGACATCAAGCCCATCCGCGATGCCATTTGGAATGTGCCTTGCGATGCCATCTTCCTGCTTATCAATGCAGAAACTTATGGAGGTGGAGGCATGTATAACTTCTATGCTTGTGGTACTGCCGACAATGAGCGCACCTTAGTGGTATTCGCCCATGAGTTCGGGCACAGCTTTGCAGGGCTGGCCGACGAATACTTCACCTCGGCCGTGGCCTATGAAGATTTCTACAACCTGAAGCATGAACCTTGGGAACCAAACATCACCACTTTGGTGGATTTCGACAAGAAATGGAAGGATTTGTTGCCCGAAGGCACTCCCATCCCTACCCCATTGAACGATAAGACCAAAGACAAGATAGGTGTATTCGAGGGAGGTGGTTACTTGGCAAAAGGCATCTATCGTCCGGTAGACCATTGCATGATGCGCGATTATGCCCCTTTCTGTCCTGCATGTAGCCGGGCTATCCTGAAGATGGTCGATTTCTTGAGCGACAAGTAATATTACTTTAAACTTAACCATAAACCCCATGAAAAAATTTTTATTATCCTTCGGCCTGTTGTGCTATTCATTGTGTTCTTTATGGGCACAAGACCAGTCATCCACTTCCGCTTTTCTGTTCGATGACTATAAGGAAGGGATTGTATTGTTGAAAAACCGCACCCAAGTGAAAGGGAGGTTTAATCTGTACCTTCCCAGCGGTGAGTTCTTCTTTATAGATGCTACAGATGGGAATAAAGTGAAAGTATTGTCAAGCCCGCAGGAAGTTACCCTTATCCGTTTTGGCTCGCGCATATTTATGCCTTCCGAGGATGGGGGCATGGAGGTGCTTTCTGCCGACCCTTTGTTTTATGTAATCTATAGGGCAGGTATCCGCGACAAGGGTAAGACAGCTGCTTATGGAGGCACTTCTACATTAGGAAACATCAAGAGCTACTCTGCCAACAAGAGTGGTACAGGGGTGGTTTCTACCCCTACACAATTAGAGGTGGGAAAACCTTACAACATCTACAAGATAGGCAAGAAACTGAAGGAGGTAAGAACCATGAAGCAATTCCTAAAGCTTTATGGCAAGCATAAGGAATTGCTTCAGACCTATATTGACGAAAACAACATTCATTTCGACAATGCATTGGAGATGTTGCAACTCACCAAGTATGCCGAATCGTTGAAGTAATTCCATGTCATCCTGAACGAAGTGAAGGATCTGATTACATCCACGTTTATATCTTCAGATCCTTCGTCACTTTGTTCCTCAGGATGACACGAGAAATGAAGTGATGCATGTTATTATTTTCATGTAACTTAAAGAAAGAAAAATCCAAGAAATCATATTATTTTGTCAAACGATATCAGAAAAGATACATTTGTTGATGCAAAAGCTTTCACCTTGAAAGGAAATAATGAAATATTTATTGCTTTTTGTTGCATAATTGAATCGCTTTGCTTACTTTTGGCGATTATTAATAAAATTAAACCTTAATATTATACCCATGAGTAATGTAAAATTCTACAAAGGTGGTGAGCAGCCCCTTGAATTGCACAAGGTTCGTGTTGTGCAGAAACTTCATTTAGTACCCATCGAACGTCGTATGGAAGCCTTGAAAGAAGGTGGTTTCAACACTTTCCGCTTGAGCACTCTCGACGTTTATCTCGATATGTTGACCGACAGTGGTGTGAATGCCATGAGCGACA
>CAZJFI010000214.1:0-3050 GCA_964545265.1 uncultured Phocaeicola sp. | reverse complement strand
TATCATCGTAAAGGATGAAAAGGTCATGGAGTTCAAGAACGAGTTTCCGGAGTTCATAGTGGACGAATTGAACGGTGGCCGAATCATCGACCGAAACCAAGCCAAGAACCGTGACAAGGTGAAAATCCGTCCGCACAATTATGCCAAGTTGGAAAGCTTGTGGGAAGAAATGAACCGTAAGTACCTGATGTTCTATACACCCGATATTGATGTGGAAATAGAGAAAGCCTTACCGGAAATACTCGATGCAAGAGTGTTTGCCAATATGTCCATTTCTTCCGAACGTGCGGAAGTAAAGATTAGTCATGGAGGAGCTATGGTAGTAAGCGAAGCCAATGTCACCTACATGGTGCATGGCCGTCCGATGCCCTATCATGAATTCTTGAAACGGGCCAACATGGCTACATCCATCCCCGTAAAGATGCTGCACAAGGCCATTTGCGGATATGCCAAGATAAACCCGAACTTCAAGGCCGAACACTTGAACACTACTTCCTTGGCCAATCTGCTCAAACGGTTTACCGATTGGAAGATGAAGAACTTGGGCGGTCTTATCCGCTACAAGCAAGCCAACTACCGCACCAAGGACACGGCACTCACAAACAAGGACGGAAGTGTGCGCGATGAGGTGGTGATGGGACGTATCGGACGGATGACAGACGGCTCTATCGTGCCCGATTCTTATCTGTATGAATCGATAGCCTACGATTCACCGCTCGAACGTAGGAACATCCTGGAAGGTATCAGTGTGGCCGAAGTGGTGGTATATGGCAAGATACCTACCAAGAGTGTCCGTATCCCGACCATTACAGGAGAAACCTATTCGCCCGACTTTATGTATGTCATCCGCACCAAGGAGGACAAGCTGATCATGAATGTAGTCATCGAAACCAAGGACAAGCAACTGGAAGGTGACCTTTCGGTGAAGGAGGATGTGAAGATAGACAATGCGAAGGTGTTCTTTGAACAGCTTTCGAAGGATTTCCCTGATTGCCCTGTCCGCTTTGAACGGCAGATGAACAAGCAGGAGATGAATGCGATTATTGAACGGATATTGGAGGAGTGAGAGGATGGAAAACTTTATAGACGAATGGATAATATGTCCATTGCACAATGCAATGCATGATGGCATAAACTTCAGCATGAAAAACTTGCTAAGCGCAATGGAGTTTTGTAAACGGGAAGATGGAATGGATATTCTCCATGAAAAATTACAGCCATATTATCGGAAGTTCTTGAAAATTGATTCCGACATGTCTCAAAATGGCGCATGCAATGATGTGAGGTATTTTATCATGAAGGCAATACCGGAAGATGAATGGTTTGTTGAATGGTTTGCGAAAAAAATTCCTTTATGGGATGTTGTTCATGCTTGGGCAGGTCACTTTAGAAAGAGCAGAAGTGAATCACGTGAATTCATGAATCTGTTATTCTTCCTCTTGAGCAGTGGTTATGAATGTGATTGGGAATCACATGTAAATGAGTTAAGGCATATTCTGTTGCGTGAAGAAATAGAAGGCGACCAATATAGCCGTTCCATTTATTGCATGTTTCATGCCTTTGTTATGATAGGCAAAGCAGAATTTCCTTTATATGAAAAGGAAAATTTATACAAGACATTCCTTGACCATTGGTTTTTCTTGCGTTTTCTCTATTCGGCCATGTTCCGATGTGTGATAGGTTGTGGTTTCACTAACTTTGTACAGATTCCTAATTTGATGAAAAGCAGTGTTGATTACCACCCTTTTCTTCATTTGTTTTATGCAACAGCTATGGAGCAAAAAGAGGAAATTTGTAGACGTGGAGCCAAAAGAGACAAGCTCGAAACTTCTTTGGAAGCTATCCGGGAGATTGCCCATAAAGAGCAATCGGATGAATTGAATGTATTGTGCAGTATCCTTTTCCCGAAAGTTTGGAAAGACTATATCGAAAGGAATCGTCTGAAAAACTACAAAGAATTGGAAGACGAAGTGAATTCTTTGCGAAATAATCTGGAAAAGAATGCAAATGAAATGCAAAGCTTGATAGACAAGCAAGTGGAAATGCTGAGTGAAACTTCAATACCTATAGAAGTAATATATGGTGAATTAAAGAACCTGTCCGAACGATTTCCCGGTATGGCATACGAAGTGTACGAAAAACTGAATGCCTTGTTGATAAAGAACGAGGCATGGGCAAAGAACTCAGCCAAAATACGAGACATGATTTGGGAAAGAATGCAGCAGCCCTCCATACAGACCACTAACTATTATGCAGCCGGTGCCCATCATAACGATAACCAAAAGCATTTGCACATTACTAACGATCCTAAACAATTAGACCAATCATGAGTACATATATTTACGAAGATGGCGCTATACATAACGACCATCACAAAGAAATGACAATCAATATTTCGGGTAAAACAGATGTGGTTGCACTCATGAAGTCTTTCATGGCAGATGATGCAGAAGATGTGCAAATAGGTCCACAATCTGATGAGTCTTTATTCAATGAAAAGAAAAAGAGCAATTCAGTTTCAGAAGTTTCTTTCTACGACATTGTCCAATACGAAAATCCTACCCTACTGGTAGAGCGCTTACACCAACTCATTGACGGGCGCAAGGGAGCTGATGTGGGGTGCGTACTATTGAAGTGCTTGTTGGACGGGTATTTGATTCGACGCCCCAAACAAAAGGAATTTGAATCGGAATTTTCGTTGATAGGTGGATGGAGTGCCATTCATAATTACATGGACGATAACAACGAAAATGCATTAGATAGAGCCAATAAAATTGTAATTTTCTAACGAAAACAGTTAGAAAATACACCATTCAGATGGATGCAGATGGATGTAGGTGGATATACACCTGTATCCATCTGCTTTTTTTTATCCCCTCCTTTTTTTTCCTCAACTTTGCCTGTGCAGAAGGGAACACCCCATTCACAAGTGCTCTTTGACATGCTGATACAAAAGATAAGGTACTAATAACACTTCTTCCCTCTTTGTCATCCTGAGGAACACCCCCTCCTTGTCATCCTGAGGAACGAAGTGACGAATGGATCTGTTT
>CAZJFI010000213.1:0-3056 GCA_964545265.1 uncultured Phocaeicola sp. | reverse complement strand
TTTTTTTGTATCTTCTTGTCTGAACAAATGGCTTCTTCTCTTGTTCTTTTAATAAAATCAACAATGACGGATTGAGCTCTATTCCATTCATAAAACAAACAACTAAATTCTTTTTTATGGAAACTATTCAGACGAAAGCAATGCAGCCAGTTCATAAGGTTGCAAGTATCAAAAGTGCAGGTTGGGTGATTATCGGTTGTTTTGTAATTGCCGTTTGCATTTATTATTTTCTATTGGGTAATCCTGCCAATTTTGTGAACAATGACCCGAATAACCATCCATTGCCGGGTAATTTCTTGGGAACCATTTATAAAGGTGGTGTAGTGGTTCCGGTCATACAGACGTTGTTGCTTACTGTTATAGCGTTGAGTGTAGAGCGTTTCTTTGCACTTCGTTCGGCTTCGGGAAAAGGTTCGTTAGTTAAATTTGTAGCAGGTATTAAAACGGCTTTGTCGGTGGGTGATATGCAAAAGGCGCATGAACTTTGTGATAAGCAAGGAGGATCGGTTGCCAATGTAGTCAATTCCACTTTGCGCAAATATGCTGAAATGGAAAGAGATCCTACATTGTCGAAAGACCAGAAAATATTGTCCATTCAGAAAGAATTGGATGAAGCGACCGCTTTGGAACTACCGATGATGGAACAGAATTTGCCGGTACTTGCCACTATTACTACATTGGGTACTTTAATGGGGTTGTTAGGAACGGTAATGGGAATGATTCGTTCGTTTGCCGCTTTGTCGGCAGGTGGAGGGACAGATTCCATGGCTTTGTCTCAGGGTATTTCGGAAGCTTTGATTAATACGGCTTTTGGTATTCTTACAGGAGCTTTGGCGGTTGTTTCCTATAACTATTATACCAATAAAATAGACAAACTGACTTATAGCTTGGATGAAGTAGGTTTCTCTATAATACAGAATTTTGCCGCATTCCATAAATAATTGTACTATTATGAGCAGGGCTAAAATTAAGAAGAAAAGCACGTTCATTGATATGACCGCAATGAGCGATGTTACCGTATTGCTGCTTACTTTCTTTATGCTGACTTCCACTTTTGTAAGAAAAGAGCCGGTGCAAGTGGTTACTCCTTCATCGGTTTCCGAAATCAAAATTCCAGAGACAGATATTTTGCAGATTTTGGTAGAACCTTCGGGTAAGATATTTATGAGTCTTGACAAGCAGCCCGACTTGAAAGCGGTACTTACTAAAATGGGGGAGGAATATGGCATTAGGTTTACTCCTGAACAGGAAAAGAAATTTATGGTTTCTTCGATGTTTGGAGTGCCGATACAACGGATGAGCACTTTCTTGAATCTGTCGGCAGAAGAACAGGATAGGGTTTTGAAAGGATTGGGTATTCCTTGTGATAGTGTTGACAATCAGTTTAAGTCATGGGTACGCCATGCACGGGCGGTAAATCCGGATTTGCGTATTGCCATCAAAGCGGATGCTGATACTCCTTATGCTACGATTAAGAATGTTATGAATTCCCTTCAGGATCTTCGGGAGAACCGTTATAACCTGATAACTTCCCTGAAGTCAGTTTCAGAAGGATAATACGCAATGAATATGAGTGCTGAAATACAGGAAAGCGGCAAGCGGACAAAAGGAAGCAAGCAGAAGAAAATACCTGTAAGAGTGGATTTTACTCCCATGGTAGATATGAATATGTTGCTGATAACTTTCTTTATGTTATGCACTACGCTGATTAAACCCCAAACCATGGAAATCAGTATGCCCAGTAACGATAAGGACATTACTGAAGAACAGAAAAGTAAGGTGAAAGCTTCGCAAGCTATAACCTTGTTGTTAGGAGATGACGATAAATTGTATTATTATGAAGGAGAACCGAATTATGAAGACTACACTTCTCTGAAGGAAACCACTTATGATGCAACTGGTCTTCGAAACCTTTTGTTGACTAAAAATTCGAAGGCGGTGCGACAAGTGAATGAACTGAAGAAACAAAAGGCCGATTTGATTCTTTCGGAAGAAGAATATGCGAAACAATTGGCTGAAATTAAAAGTGGGAAGGACACTCCAACCGTTATTATTAAGGCAACCGATGGGTCTTCTTACAAGAACCTGATTGATGCTTTGGATGAAATGCTGATATGCAATATTGGCAAATATGTGATAACGGATATGGCCGAAGGAGACCATTTCCTGATAAGAAACTATGATACGAAAGGCGATTTGACCAAGAATTTGGCCCAACAATGAGTAGGAGGAAGCATTATGGCAAAAATAGATTTAACCTCGTCGGAATGGTGTGAACTGGTCTTTCAGGACAAGAACAAGGAATATGGGGCTTATAAATTGCGGGCTGAATCAAGGAAAAGGCATACTTGGGCAATGGGAATAGTTATGGTATTGGCTGCGATAAGTGCGTGTATCCCTACTTTGGTTCGGTGGAGTACGCCGGAAAGAGTAGGAGAAAAAATAGTCGAAGTCACTGTATTGTCCCAATTGGAAGAAGCCGAGGTAAAACAAGAGGAGTTTAGGAGGGTAGACCCTGTGGCTCCTCCGCCTGCATTGAAAAGTTCCATCAAGTTTACGGCTCCTGTCATAAAGAAAGACGAGGAGGTGAGCAATGATGATGAAATCAAGAGTCAGGTAGAGCTGACCGAAAGTAAAGTTGCCATCTCTATAGCCGATGTAAAGGGAAACGATGAGTTGCATGGAAAGGATATTGCCGAATTGAAGGAGGTAATCGTTAAATCGGAGGAAACCAAACCCTATACCATGGTAGAACAAATGCCTCAATATCCGGGAGGTGAAAAAGAACTACTTTCCTATATATCCAGTAACCTGAGATACCCCACTATTGCTGCAGAGAATGGTATACAAGGAAAGGTCTATATCCGTTTCGTGGTATCGGCTACAGGTGAGGTGAAAGATGTCATGGTGGTACGTTCATTGGATCCTTATTGTGACAAAGAGGCCATTCGTGTTATCAATTCCTTACCTAAATGGATACCCGGTAGACAAAACGGGCGGAATGTTCCGGTATATTATACCGTTCCCATTACTTTTAAGTTACAGATATGATAAAA
>CAZJFI010000212.1:0-3060 GCA_964545265.1 uncultured Phocaeicola sp. | reverse complement strand
GCCAAGGAAGCGATTGCCGATTCGGCTATGGACCTCGAAAACGTAGACAAGAACAAGATTGGTGTAATTTTTGGTGTAGGTATTGGTGGTATCCGTACTTTCGAAGACGAAATGATTGGTTATGCCGGTACTAAAGATACCATCGGCCCGAAGTTCAATCCGTTCTTTATTCCGAAAATGATTGCTGACATCGCTTCAGGCCATATCTCAATCATGTACGGTTTCCATGGACCAAACTTCACTACCACATCAGCATGTGCTTCTTCATCAAACGCCATTGCCGATGCATTCAACTACATCCGTTTGGGTAAGGCGAATGTCATTGTGGCCGGTGGTGCCGAAGCTGCTATCTCTCCTGGGGGAGTAGGCGGTTTCAATGCCATGCATGCTCTGTCCACACGCAATGATGATCCTACTCGTGCATCTCGTCCGTTTAGTGCAAGCCGCGACGGTTTCATCATGGCCGAAGGTGCAGGCTGTTTGATTCTTGAAGAATTGGAACATGCCAAGGCTCGTGGTGCCAAGATTTATGCCGAACTGGTAGGTGCAGGTCTGTCGGCCGATGCCCATCACCTCACAGCATCTCATCCGGAAGGTTTGGGTGCCAAGCTCGTGATGCAGAATGCCCTCGAAGATGCTGGATTGAAGCCCGAAGATATTGATTATATCAATGTGCACGGAACTTCTACCCCGGTGGGTGACGTTTCAGAAGCAAAGGCTATCAAGGAAGTGTTCGGTGAACATGCCTACAAGCTGAACATCAGCTCTACCAAGTCAATGACCGGACACCTTTTGGGTGCTGCCGGAGCAGTAGAAGCGTTGGTCGGCGTTTTGGCTGTGAAGAATGACATTGTTCCTCCAACCATCAACCACGAAGAAGGTGATAACGATGAAAACATCGATTACAACCTTAACTTCACATTTGGTAAGGCTCAGAAGCGCGAAGTTCGTGCTGCATTGAGCAATACATTTGGTTTTGGTGGACACAATGCATGTGTAATCGTTAAAAAATACGCTGAATAATCGTGTTTGGTAATACTATCGACAAGATAAGACTTCTTTTCCGTAAGGATAAGGAGTCTTATCTTTGCTTTTATAAGATGCTGGGATTCTATCCGCGTGACATCAGCATCTATGAACAGGCTTTACTTCATAAATCATCGTCGGTGAAGTCTGATAAGGGACGTTTGCTCAATAATGAGCGTTTGGAGTTCTTGGGCGATGCCATACTCGATGCCGTAGTGGCCGATATCCTTTATCGGAAGTTTGACGGGAAGCGCGAAGGGTTCTTGACTAACACGCGTTCAAAAATGGTGTCGCGCGAAACATTGAACCGCGTAGCCGAACAGATAGGCTTGTCCAAACTGATCAAATTCAATACCCGCCAATCGGCTCACAACAGCTACATGGGCGGTAATGCTTTCGAAGCATTGGTAGGTGCCATCTATCTGGATAGAGGGTATTATGCCTGCAAATATTTCATGGAACATCGCATCATAGGGCAATACATTGATTTGGAAAGAATATCCCGTAAGGAAGTCAACTTCAAGTCAAAGCTCATTGAGTGGAGCCAGAAAAACCGGATGGAGATTTCGTTTGAACTGATCAATCAGGGATTCGATAGCTTTAACAGCCCTACTTTCGAGTCGGAAATTATCGTAGAAGGTATCCATGCAGGTAAAGGTATGGGATATTCCAAAAAGGAATCGCAACAGATTGCCGCTCATGTATCTCTAAGCATGATCAAGAAGGATTCTTCGTTTATGCAAAAGGTGTTGGCTGCCAAAGCCGCCCGCGAAGGAGAAACTGGAGAAGCGGTGGAGGTTTATGAAGAAAAAACTACGGCCGTTCCTGTTGAAACAGCCGTTATAGAAGAATTGAGGAAACCTGCCGACCGCGAATCTATTATCAGTGCGGCCGAAGAGGCTGCCTTTCAGGGTGCGGAATAATTAGCCGAAGCAAATTCCCATCCGCTTGCCTTGTACAATCAAATCGTGGTTCTCGTCCACTAATTTCAGTTTGCCAGCCACATCTTCCAAGGGGATGGAACTTATTTGTGAACCTTTCAAGGCTACCATTCGTCCGAATTGTCCGTTGGCTATCATCTCGGTGGCATGACCACCCATGCGGGTTGCCAAATTACGGTCGAAAGGAGTGGGTGATCCTCCTCGTTGTATGTATCCCAATACAGTTTCGCGAGTTTCGAAACCGGTTTCATATTCAATTTCTTGAGCAATATACTCGGCAGCCTTTTTGCCGTCGGCTGTCTGTATACCTTCGGCTACAACGACGATGGAATAGGGCTTTCCTTTTTTCAGACGTTCAATGATGGTATTGCCAATGTTGCGGATATTGTAAGGTATTTCAGGGAGCAGAATAACGTCTCCTCCACCGGCCATACCCGAATAGAGGGCAATCCAACCGGCTTTGTGTCCCATCACTTCAATAACCATGACACGCTGATGCGAACTGGCGGTAGAGTGCAGGCGGTCAATGGCATCGGTGGCAATGGTTACGGCCGAATCAAAACCAAAGGACATGTCGGTTCCCCAAATGTCATTGTCGATGGTTTTGGGAACAGAAACCACATTCACACCCAATTGCGACAATTTATAGGCTGTCTTTTGAGTGCCGTTTCCACCTATGCATACTACACAATCCAATTGCAGGTTACGGATGTTCTCTAAAATCAATGAAGGCTTGTTACCCATGGATTTCTTCTTGAATGGTTTTTCGCGGGATGTACCTAAAATGGTACCTCCTAAATTCAATAAACCGGACAAATCCTTTTCGGTTAAGGGAGTAATATCATTGTCTATCAATCCACGAAATCCGCTATGGATACCATATACTTCCATCCCATAATGGTTGATGGCTGTCTTGCAAACTCCTCTGATGGTGGCATTTATACCTGGGCAATCGCCTCCTGATGTCAAGATTCCTATTCTCATGGTTTTTTTATGTTTATAACAACATTCTAATTCGAGCGTAAAGATAAGAAAAAATAAAAGTAATATAGAAAAGTATAAAAAAAATAATCAACTCTCTGCTATTCCATCA
>CAZJFI010000211.1:0-3061 GCA_964545265.1 uncultured Phocaeicola sp. | reverse complement strand
TATACGAAGACTTGCAATACTTTTTTCAAATGGCCATGGGAGACGGATTAGGATGCACCTTTGCCTTCAACCTGGATGAATTCTGTTTAAATTTCAAGCACTTCCCGGTACAGGCAGACAGTGCGCTCAAGATTCTTACCCGAGCCGGATATTTGGAATATACCGACGAGCAAGACAATGCCAGCCGATTGATTTTCACCTTACGAAGAGACGAACTATACAAGTTACAGGAATATGACAGTGATACGGAAAAATTGCTGAATACCATTCTTCGTTCTTATACAGGATTGTTCACTGATTATGCATACATCAATGAAGAGTCTTTGGGAATACGTACCGGACTGACTCGCCAACAGGTTTACGATATATTAGTCATGCTGACCAAGCGTCGGATATTACACTACATTCCCCGCAAAAAGACACCTTATATTATATATACACAAGAAAGACAAGAAAAAGACCGATTGTACATCGGCAAAGAAGTATACGAAGACCGGAAAAGCAGCTATTCCACCCGTATTCAAGCTATGATAGAATATGCTACAGCCGAAGAGAAATGCCGCAGTCGTATGCTTCTCCGTTATTTTGGCGAAAAGAATGAACACAATTGCGGTCAATGTGATGTTTGTTTGGAAAAACATCGTAGCGGTATCCGGCAAGGAGAATTTCAGGAAATCAAAGAAACAATTCTGAATCTATTAAAAGTCCGCACATATTCCTCTACCGAATTGGTCAATGCCATTCCAGTGGAAAAGGAAAAGACAAGAGAAATAGTATCCTTTTTATTGGCCGAAGAAATTATCCGACTTAACGACGGTATGCTTTCCATATAAAAGTGTATCTTTGCAAACAATAATCAAACAATCAATTATGGGATTCTTATCATCACTATTCGGCGGAACTAAAGATGCCGATTCACAGAAGAAAAAAGACTTCGATATCTTGAAATATGACGGTATCCGAGCTCAACGTATCGGAAAGTTGACATATGCCATTAAATGCTTCAAAGAAGCCATTGAGATACAAGAAGATTTGGAAACAATGTCACATTTGGCTACAGTCTACACTCAGGTTAACCAAATGGAAGAAGCTAAAGCTATATGGATACGTATGACAGAACTGGATGCCGAAAACCCCATCCATTTCTTATCGTTAGCCAACCATTGTTATATGTCGGAAGACTATCAAGGCATGGAAGAAGCATGCAAGAAAGCGATAGGACTTAACGAACAGATACCTGTAGCCTATTACTTGTCGGCCAAAGCGGCTGTCGGACTGAACAATGCCATCCAAGCCATTGCCATGCTTACCAAAGCCATCATGTTGAAAGAAGATTACACCGATGCCTACCAGCTTCGTGCCGAAGTACTTTGGAGCATGAGGCAAGCAAAAGATGCCATGGAAGACATCAATAAGTTATTGGAAATAAACGAAGAAGACGAATCGGCTTTACTCCTGAAAGGTGAGATTATAGCAGTTACCGAAGATGCAGAAAAAGCGATGGAACTGATAAATCAAGTACTGACCATGAACCCATTCAATGAAAAGGCTTATCTATTGAAAGGAAACTTGTTACTTGCCCAAAAGGAAACCGACCAAGCCATTGCCGTATATGACGAAGCCCTTGAACTGAATCCTAACTTTGCCCAAGCCTATCACGAACGGGGACGTGCCAAATTAGAAAAGGGAGACAAGGAAGGTTCTATGGAAGATATGAAAAAAGCCATTGAGTTGGCTCCTGAGAATGGTGCAAACATTACCGGCCAATACAACAATTACGATCATTTGACAAAGAACGTTCCGTTTTAAAACAATAATAAGCCTGTATTAAAATAGGAATTTACTATCAATATGTCATCCTGAGCGTAGCGAAGGATCTGATAAGCGCCTGTTTTTTGTATTCAGATTCTTCACTTCGTTCAGACGAGTTGTTGAGGACTTCGTCCGAAAAATGACACGACATTATAATAGGACTTCTGTATTTTGACACAGTCTCTTATTATATTTGTATATACGCCTCAACCAATTGCTTCATGGCTTGCTCCAATACACTTCGGGGGCAACCTACATTCAATCGCATGAAGCCTTCACCTTCTTTCCCGAAGATGGCCCCATCGTTCAATGCCAGATGCGCCTTATCCACAAAGAAATCGTTCAGTGTTTCTTGCGTCATACCCATTTCCCTACAATCCAACCATACCAAATAAGAAGCTTGCGGACGGACTACCTTTACCTTCGGTGCATGTGCTTGCAAATAGGAATCAACGAAATCAATATTTCCTTGAATATAGGCCAAACATTGCTCAAGCCATTCCGTACCATGCGAATAGGCTGCTTCTACCGCTAAGAAAGCAAACACATGACCCAAATCCAACTCGCAGGCATCCATATACTTCCGGAAACGACTACGCAACTGGGGATTGGGGATAATGGCATGAGAAGCGGTCAACCCAGGCATATTGAAAGCTTTGCTGGGTGACATGAAAGTTACCGAATTCATACTCGCCCCTTCTCCTATCATAGCAAAAGGAAGATGTTTGAAAGGAGGCAAAGTCAAGTCGGCATGAATCTCATCCGAGAAGACCAACACCCCTTCTTCGTGACAAATACGGGCCACTTCATTCAATTCCTCTTCCGTCCATACCACTCCCCCAGGGTTGTGCGGGTTACAGAGTATGAACACTTTACATCCCTTTATCTGCTGGCGGAAAAGTTCCAAATCCATGCGATACATACCACTCTCCCACCGTAACGGACAAGTAACAAGCACACGCTCATTGCGTTCGGTAAGCCAGGCAAACGGATGATACACCGGCGGCATAATCATTACTTTGTCTCCCTTTTCGGTAAAGGCATTCATAGCCATACCGATGCCCGGTACTATACCCGGTACAAAGTTTATCATTTCACGTTCAATACTCCATCCATAACGGTTCTTCACCCATTGCACAATGGCATTATAATAACTGTCGGGCTTACAAGTATATCCCAACACCGGATTTTCGCAACGCTTCTTGATGGCATCCACAATAAAAGGAGCTGTAGCAAAATCCATATCAGC
>CAZJFI010000210.1:0-3110 GCA_964545265.1 uncultured Phocaeicola sp. | reverse complement strand
TAGTAGCTTCCTTGAGTAGCTCATCACATTCAGCCTTGCGCTGCTTTTCCATTTCGGCTGCTTCTTTCTTGGCTTTTTCTTCAGCAAGGGCAGCTTCTTTGGCCTTTTGTCTTTGTATCTCTTCCTGTCGGCGGATTTCTTCCATGCTTTCTCCTTCTTCAGTGAAGAGCTGGTTCTCTATGACGGTGCGGATAGGTTCCTTGGTAGCTGGTTTGGGGACAACCACTTCGGGGATAATCAGGCAACAGTTTTCTTTGCCTGCGCCCAATAGGGCTATCAAGGTATTGTTGCTTCCGTCCTTGTCCACTTCGGTGCCTTTGAGAACGTATTGTGTGGACTTGGCCAGACGTATCTTCTGTATCTTGGTGCGCTTGGTAAAAGCGGCCTCCATGCAGTTGATGTTTGCGGCACCACCGGTCAGGACAGCTCCGGCCAACAGGTTGTTTTCGTATCCCGACTGGGCTATCTGGTAGGCCACGTTGTCCAATATTTCGTTCATACGGGCTTCGACAATGTCTTCCAACAATTGTGCCTGGATGCTGCACTTGTTGTCGAGCGTATATGTCTTGCTTTCATCGTATTCTTCAGTGGGCTCTACATAGGCTTTGCCAAACTTTATTTTCAAGGCTTCGGCATCTTCTTCTTCGATCTGCTGGCTACAAATATCCTTGGTGATGTTGTTACCACCCAAAGGTATAACGGCCAAATGACGGAGAAGATTGTTCTTGTATACCGACACTGTGGTAGTATCTGCACCAAAATCTACGAGGACACAGCCCGAACGCTTTTCATTCGGAGAGAGAACGGCATCGGCCAGCACCAAAGGGGCTATCAAGTCGTCAGCATCATCGGCTATGCCAATGGTAGCTTGTTCAAAACATTGGCGGATGTTCTGCTTGATGCTATTGCGGGCGATGATGTTCAGGAAACGGGCTTCGATATGGTCGGTCTGTACACCTACCGGGTCGATAGCCAGATCAAGGCCTACCTTGTATTCTTGAGGAGCAACACCCAAGATTTGATAACCTACAATGGGGGTCATGCGGTTGCTGTCCATCAGTGAATCAATCAATTCCTGAGAGATTTTGGTTTCTTCATCCAAATGACGTACTTCGGTGTTCCGGATAGTGCGGAGGGATTGTCCTGCTATACCTACATATACTTTACCGATAGAAGCCTTTAAGGTCGATTCCAGTTTCTTGATAATCGAAGTGAGGCTTTGTGTTGTCTTATCCAAATTATAGATTACACCTTTCCGAATGCAGTCGGAAGACTTTTCATTAGCTGTGGCTAATATCTGTATGCTTCCGTCGGGAAGCTTCTTTCCTGCTATGCCGGTAATCTTTGAAGAACCCAGCTCAATCGCTACAATGAAATCGGTTGCTGCCATATCTTACTTCTCTTTTTTGGTACAAATTATCTGATTGTCAAATTCTAAACTTATCCGGCTGTATTTATTCCAGCCCACTTGGTTGAGGCCTTTCTTATAGAAGGTTTTCAACCGGTCGAACTTCTGTTCGTAGTTTCCCGGTTTTCCCAGGAATATGATGTGTTCACCTACTCTTGGAACCAATTCCAGTTCTTTAGTGGGGGTGACGTTGATTTGCTGTATTTGCGCTAACCACAAAGGGTTCTTTTGCAAGAAAAGGCCGAACTCATAAAGCTCTTTGGTAGCAAAGTTGCGGTCGATATGGCCGGTGGCTACCACCACATTGGCTGCACTGTCGGGCAAGGGCATGGCTTTTCCTTTCTCATCTACATAATAGTTTTCTCCGTTGCCTGCCATTACGCGTAAAATAGGCAAGCGCTGGGTTACTTCAATACCTATCCGGTTATTGGGGGTACGGTAACATTCTACATTGTCTATCAACGGGTGTTCTCCCAATTCGTCTTCTATTTGCCGGGTGTTGACCAGGCTCATGTCTTGTCCGATAGGAGAAATCTTCTTGGTATTCAATGTTTTCAGAATTTCTTGCTTGGTAATGAAACCATGGTCGACACTGTCATTGATAACCAATTCCAATCCTTGGCAGGTCTGTTGAACAGGCGTTGCATTGAGTAGGGTAACGGCCACTACCAGATAGGCTGTTAACACTAACAAGAATAGGAGTATAAATATCTTCTTTATCATTCTTTATTCAGCAAGTCGCAGATTTGGGGTACATAATTGTCTATGTCGCCCGCACCAAGGGTTATTAAAACTTCTATTTTTTTCTCTTTCAGCACTTGTATGATGTCTTCTTTCCGACAGATGCACTTTTCAATACCCGGGCGCAAGTGGTCGTAGATGAGTTGGCTACTCACCCCTTCAATCGGTAATTCACGGGCCGGATAGATTTCGGTCAGGATGACTTCGTCCAACAGGGAAAGGCTATCGGCAAACTCCTGATAGAAATCGCGTGTACGGGTATACAAGTGTGGTTGGAAGACGGCGGTTAGCTTCTTGTCGTTATACAAGGCACGCATGGATAGAATGCTTTGTTTGATTTCTTCCGGATGGTGTGCATAATCGCTTAAGAATACTACTTTGTCATTCTTTATCTTGAAATCAAAGCGTCTGTCTACTCCACGGAATGTGGCCATGGCTTGTTTGATTTCGTCATTGTCTACCCCACTGAGTTGAGCCAAGGCCATTGCTGCAATACCATTTTCTATATTGATGGCTACAGGCACTCCTAATTGGATATCCTTGATGTTTCCCAATGGAGAGATGTAATCGAAATAGATTTCACCGTTGCCAATTCGTACATTCTCTGCATGGAAGTCGCCCGATTCGCGGGAATAGGTATAGAGGGTTACCCCTTTTTGTAATTGGGGATCCAATTCAATACCTTCGCGCATAATCAAGGCGCCACCAGGCTGGATGAGCGATGTATAGTGGCTGAAACTTTCCAAGTAAGCTTCTTTGGTGCCATAGATATCCAGGTGGTCGGCATCGGTAGCCGTAATGACGGTTGCGAAAGGAGTCAACCAATGGAACGAACGGTCAAACTCATCGGCCTCGATTACTACATATTCGCTTTTGTCGGACAATAATAGGTTGGTACCATAGTTCTTGGAGATACCTCCCAAGAAAGCATTGCATTCCACATGCGATTGGTGAAGCAAAT
>CAZJFI010000209.1:0-3125 GCA_964545265.1 uncultured Phocaeicola sp. | reverse complement strand
GCATAATCCTTCACACAAACATCGTACTGAGTATCCCCCAACATCGAAGCCATCCAAGCTTGCGCCTCGGCCAGCGTCATCAACCGGTTAGCACCCGGAGCCATGGGGATGATGAACACCAACCGCAACCCCTCGGTGCTTGGCGTGATGTGCGCCAACACTATCCCCAATTCTTCTGCACGTGATGCTATCTCTGCCCACTTCGCGCGTGGGTTGGGGATATGATCCAAGTCGTAGATACACAATCCACTTGGGATAGCCTCGTCGTTCTTCCTTCGCCCATGCTTGAACGTAGCGTGGAAAGTAATGATAGGCAACTGCTTCTTCAATTCCCCTTTCAAGGTTTCGTACTCGTCCTTGGTCAGTTCACCCCGACGGCACTTCTCCAAGGCATCTTCTATCTCGGCACAGGTCTTCGCCACCGAGGGCGAATCGAGCACCTTGTTGAGCAGTTCGGGCGTACATTCCCGAACCTTGCTCTTAATGTTATATCCTATTCCAAACATTTTGATTTCTGATTTTATGATTTCTGATTTTGGTTTGTCATCCTGAGCGTCAGTGAAGGATCTGAAGACATCAACGTGGTTGTATACTGATCCATTCGCCACTCCGTTTCTCAGGATGACAAGGGTGGACCATTCATTCGCAATCGATCCATTACGCTGCGATTCTTTTCAGCAATTGGTGGATGAAGTATCGTCCGCGTTCTGTCCACACCAGATAGGTGTAAGTAAAGAGCGTGCCATCGTTCAGATAGAACTCAATGGTGCGGTTCTGCGCCAAGCCCTTTCGCACATAGGGTGCATAGAGCAAGTACTGACCGCTTTGCTTGTACTGGATGCCCAACTCGCAAAGCAGCGTGTTCAGTTCGTGCGCCACCATTCCCATTTCCTTGGCTATTTGTGTCACGGTAAGGCAACTCACGCTGGTCAGCACTTGCTCGGCATATTCGGCCTTGGGGAAGAGCAATGCTATCTGTTGGTTGCGAGTGTTGAGGGTGGTCTTCACCAGTTGCAAGGCTCTTGCCATCAGTTGCTCGTCGGTCTCACCCTGTTTCAGCATCAGGTAGCCTCCCTGTTTGCGGATGGAGGGTAGCACTTCACTGGTTACCCAATGCTTGAAACGTTTGGCCGATTCGAGCTTGGAGGAGAGGATGAGGGCGTAGAGTCCGCTTTCGTTGATGAAGATAGCTCGTTGTTTTCCGCCATTTGTAAGGATGGTATGTTTCGTACCATCCTCTTCATCGACATGTCTTTGTACAGCTTTTCTTGCCTGGTCGTACCCCAAAGCATCGCAAACGTCCTTGGCGCAGAAAAGCGGATTGCCTTGTTTGTCACTCATGGTGCGTATGGCACCAAATTCTTGGTTCTGATAAATTTGAATTTCGTTCATGATAAAATAATTTTAAAGATTTATGATTTATGATTTCTGATTTCTGATTTTGATTTTGGGTTTGTCATCCTGAGCATCGCGAAGGATCTGAATACATCAAAGTGGGTGTAAACAGATTCATTCGTCACTTCGTTCCTCAGGATGACAAGAGGGGTATTGGTTTATTATTCCCTTTTGATTTATATTGTTTCAGCATGTCAAAGAACGAAGGGAGATAAAAAAACTCCCGCAACCACTTCGTTGTGATTACGGGAGCAAATGTATGGGGAAATGAAAAACGACTTAAATAGTTGTGGCGATTCAGAAACTATTTCAGAAGGTTCAGAAACTTTTTCAGAAACTCTCGGAAACTATTTCAGAAACCTTGGTCGAGAAAAGACTTCAATTCGTGTGCTAAAGTCAAAGCACGTCCCTCTTCCCACTTGTCGATGTGCCTCTTCATATAATCATTGTTACTGATTGTTTTTTGGATAGTTCCGACTGAATATGCCTCTATGGGTTTGCTGAATGGAAGAATTCTGATGCGCTTCTCGAATGCACTCACATTGTCGGGCACACCATAGTAGTCGCGGCATACGCAGAACACTACCGCCCAGGCACTCTTCGCCCAGAAGAACGGTTGACATTCCTCCACGGCCTTGGCCAGACGGGCATCGGTAAGTTCGGGAGTGAAGGTTTCCTCTTTCTCCAATGTGCCGTAGGCATCCAGTGGGAGCGGTTTCATGGCGATACCCAGTTCGCGGCAGATACGTTCGCGCAGCAAGAGAAGTGTGTACACCTCCCACAACACCGTGCGCGATACATCATCGCGGTAGCGCATGGCCGAGAAGAGGCAAGTCAGGTCACCTATATGAGCATAGAGTCCATCGGGCATACGGCGCAGCTGGGTGTCTACTGTATGCAGGTCGCCCCACAAATTGTCCTCTTTTCGTCCGCTCCGCCATTGGTCCCAGTAGTGCTCCATGTGTTCGGCTTGCTGAAGCTCTTTCCACCACTTCATGCGGTAAGTCATGCGATGCCCGCTGCAGATGGCCGTGTACTGGCGTTCCAACCGCTTGGCCATAGATTCCAGCGCACCGTTGCCCATGGCACGTATCTTGCTGATGTACTGTTTGCGCAGTTGCATGGCCTCTACGCTGAAATCGTGCAGACTCTTGTCTATCCATACCGACAGATAGTTCTTCAAACTCTTGATTTTCTCTTCGTCGGGATTGTCGAACAGACTTTTCATTTGGAATTCCAATACCCGGCAGTCCTTCCATGTATCGGGTATCGGCAGCTGAGGGATGGTGCACCTCCATTGTTTCCATGCTTCTGTAGCATCCACCTTAGGTAGTGGCTTTACGAGGGCTTCGGCGGGCAGTTCGGCCACCACATATAGATTGCCCTTTCGTTTCACTTCCACCTCTACAATTCGTGCTTTTACCATGGGGCGTGATGCGTCGAACAGTCGGCTCGCTTCCATTGTCTCTTCGTGTGCCACATAGCCTATGGAGCTTCCACCGCAATAAGCCCGGACGGCCTTGTGGTCGTATATGTTCTCGGGTTCGGGCATCAGAATCACTTCCGGACGTGTTCTGTCCAGTTCAGCCAACCGTTCTACTGTCCGGTTTATCATCTCGTCGCTGTCGGGATTTGTCTTATCGTATTGGGGAAACAATGCGAAAATCACCCCTCTGATTGTAAGTCTAATTTCTGACATATTCTCAATATTTAATGTTACAGGCACAAAA
>CAZJFI010000208.1:0-3141 GCA_964545265.1 uncultured Phocaeicola sp. | reverse complement strand
CTTCGGCCACTTCTATCTGGTAATTGATATTCGATTTTACTTCCACTTCAATGCTTCCTCCCTCTTGGTCCACTTCAAATGTATGGGTCGTAACAAGCAAAGCTTCTGCACATTTTTGTGTTATCTTGAAACTCTTGCTTGCCGTACCAGCCTTGATGGTTACGGAAACACTACGGTCATCGTACTCTGTATTTTCTGTTACGGTAAATTTTACCGTAGCATTACCCTTAGAACCGCTTGTTGCAGAGGGAGTACACCATGAGGTGCCACTACGAACTTCGGCTATGCTCAATGTCCAATCCGAGCTGGCCGTAAAGCTGATGGATTGTTCTCCTTTTCCGTTCGAGAAACTTACTCCGCTTGATGAGATACTCGAATCGAGGGTAATGGTGGGAGTCTCCGGTTGGGGAGTGGGTTGGGGATTAGGTGTAGGTTCGTCTTCACCTCCGCCACCGCTACAACCTACAAACACGAAATACAGTAGTGTCGCAAACAAAAATAAATGTTTCTTCATAAGTATAGATATTATAGTTTTAACTTCAAATTCAAGGAAGAAAGTAAAAGAGAACACTATTATAAAAGAACGTAGGTCACACCTTTTGTTCTAAATCTGTTGAGGTCTTAGGATACCCGTATATACAAAGAATCAAGATGGCCTACGTTATATGTAGGCATCTGCCATCTTATTCTTATCGTATGTACTGAAATTTCCTAAGTTTCAACAGATGATATAGAATAATAGCAAACGCTAATATTTTCCCACAAAATGATTATTGGCAACGCTTTGGCGATAATCATGACAAATATAGGCAATAATTTTAAGAAAACAAATATTTAAGATAATTATTTTGAGGATATTCCCTAAGTAAAACAACTCCTTATTAACGGTAAAATTAACACCGGCTTTTAATAGTGCCTATACGTACAACATTTGCTACTACGCGTAGTAACATTTTTTTTCTATGCGTACCATTTTTTGAGGGTGACGGAAACGGGTGTTAATTTTGTCCTGCAAAAGAAAGTCAAACCTTGCAACCATTTTATGACTTATCAATGAAAATCTTGATGGTCTCTTAAAGTAAGTGCTTTATACAAAAAATAAGTGAATGTGTATTTCGACACACCCACTTACTTCTTATATGCTGAACAAAATTAATCAATTAAATCGAATCCGCAATAGGGAACCAATGCTTTGGGGATGCGGATGCCTTCGGGAGTTTGGTTGTTCTCCAACAATGCAGCTACGATACGTGGCAATGCCAAGGCCGATCCATTTAAAGTGTGGCAAAGTTCTGTCTTCTTTTCAGCGGTGCGATAGCGGCACTTCAAGCGGTTGGCTTGGTAAGTATCGAAATTGGATACGGAACTGACTTCCAACCAACGCTTCTGTGCTTCGGAATAAACTTCGAAGTCAAAGCAGAGGGCTGCAGTGAAACTCATGTCGCCACCGCAAAGACGAAGAATACGATAGGGGAGTTCCAATTTTTGCAACAAGCCTTCTACATGAGCCAACATTTCTTTGTGAGATTCCTTGCTATGTTCGGGCTTATCGATACGAACGATTTCCACCTTGGAGAATTCGTGCAAACGGTTTAATCCGCGTACATCCTTGCCATACGAACCGGCCTCGCGACGGAAGCATTGGGTATAGGCACAATTCTTGATGGGCAATTGCTTTTCGTCCAAAATCACATCGCGATAGATGTTGGTTACAGGAACTTCGGCAGTAGGAATCAAATAAAGATCATCAAGTTGGCAATGATACATCTGACCTTCCTTATCGGGCAGCTGACCGGTACCATATCCTGAAGCAGCATTTACCACTGTAGGAGGCATGATTTCTGTATATCCGGCCTTGCGGGCTTCGTCAAGGAAGAAATTAATAAGAGCACGTTGCAATTGAGCGCCTTTTCCTTTATAAACAGGGAAACCGGCACCTGTAATCTTAACACCTAAATCGAAGTCAATCAAATCATATTTCTTAGCCAATTCCCAGTGGGGGAGGGCATTTTCAGGAAGTGGAGTTTCCATTCCACCAGTCTTTTCTACCACGTTGTCTTCGGCTACAGCACCTTCAGGTACTTCATCGTATGGAACATTAGGAATGGAATAAAGCAGATTGGTCAAGTCTTCTTGAGCCTTATCCATTTCGGCTTGCAGTGACTTGCTGGCTTCCTTAAATTCAGCTACACGACTCTTGGCTGTTTCGGCTTCTTCTTTCTTGCCTTCCTTCATCAACATACCAATAGTCTTTGATATAGCATTTACCTCAGCAAGGTTCTTATCGAGTTGGTTTTGTGCATTCTTTCTTTGTTCATTATAAGCAAGCACTTGATTGATGACTGCTTCTGCATTCTTAAAATGCTTCTTTTCCAAACCGCGAACTACGGCTTCGGTGTTGTCTGTAATTTGTTTGATAGTAAGCATATCCTTGTTCTTTTATTACTTTCTTATTTGATTCGCAAATTTAGATATAAATTTCGATTTATATGCCAGTGAGATAAGAAAAATGTCAAGACCACCCCTATCTTTGCAGCGTGGAGGTCTCGGTGAGCGAGCCTCAAAATCAATGTTTAACGAGCTCAAAGTCTCAAAATTTAACTGCCTATGCGTATAGTATGTGGTCTTGACGTGCACAAAGATAGTGTATTTGTTTGTATTTTAAGCGAGAATGGCGATAAATTTGAAGCCAAGTATGGAATTTTAACACCTGAGTTGGAAGAATTGCATCAATTGTTGCTTGATCATGGAGTAAAAGAGGTCACGATGGAGAGCTGCAGCATCTACCGGTATCCCATCTGGCGCAAAATAAGACATTAATTTTAACATTTGTAAATTATGTAAAAAAACTTTCATTTAAGTTTATGTATAAACCCGGTCAACATTCTTACAAAAGTTGGTCAACATATTTATTATGTTGGTCAACTTTTGTAAGAAAGTCGGTCAACAAAATGAACGTATTTTGTATGAATATAAAAAAAAGTGAATGCGTTCTTCAACGTATCCACTTATAATACCGTTTTATGTAACTGGTTTATGCTTCAACAGTCGGGATAACAGATACAACTCTCTTATCTTCACGACCAACCTTGAAGTTAACTGTACCATCTACCAAAGCGAAAAGAGTGTGGTCTTTACCCA
>CAZJFI010000207.1:0-3144 GCA_964545265.1 uncultured Phocaeicola sp. | reverse complement strand
ATACCACCGGAAACCCCTTCCTGCAACTGGGCGGCAATCTTCAGGCCGGTAGTCTTTACGGGTTTGAAGTCGAGGCTGTTGTAGCAGTCTTTCTTCACGGTGTATTCATTCAAGGCTTCCACTTCTTTCCAGCTTCCGTTTTCCTTATAATAAAGCTTCCAGCTTGCCGGTACACAGAAGTTTCCATCATAGTGTTCGAAGTCGAGCCAATACACTTCTACATTCTGTACGGTGTATTCCTGATCGAATTCGTAAGCCAAGGTTTCAAGCGAACCTTTCTTCAGCCACCAGTAGTGGTACGGGGTGCTGATGTCGTTGGAACGTTTGGGTTCCATCTGGTCGTTGGCACCCCATGCTTCTACTAAGGTAGAGGCCGATTCGGGAGCATCCTTCTGGATGGGAGCCTGAATCACAAAGGTCTTGGCCTTGCTGGCAATGGTAGCTTCGGGAGTAGGCAGTGCAGCCTCCTTCGATGCGGCTACCCATACGGTCATGTGGTCGGTGCCACGGTTGTTCCAGGTAGAGTATGGAATGGCCTTGAAGGGAACTTCCTTCACATTGCCTTCCAAATCCACTTCCTGTGCCATACCGGTTAGGGTCATTACGCCATTCAGTAATCCGGCTTCATAAGCGGCTTCCATCTTTGTGCCGGCCGGGATGAACTTGTTGAATACCTTACCGTCGGGCTGGTCTTGTCCTTCCAAGCAGAACATAATCGGTCCGCGTTCGATGGCCAATTTGCCATAGTCGGCTTCCACATAGTCGTTGGCCTTGATTTGGCGTACTTCCATCGGGAGGTCGATTTCAATCACATCACCTGCTTTCCAAGTACGGGCAATGGTAGCGTAACCGTCACCTTCGGCTGCCTTTACCGCAGAGCCGTTCACCTTGAGGGTGTAGTTCTTTACCTTATTAATATAAGTATAGAGGTCGTTGTTGGCCGGAGCATCCTTCAACCAACTCGGGATACGGAGGCGTACGGCAAACCGACCTTCGGTTTCGGGGTTCACTTCGATGGCTACCTTGCCGTCCCACGGATAGTCGGTAGTCTGTATCATCTTCACCTTACCGTTGGCAGTAGTGAGTTCGGCATCGCCCTGTGCGAACAGGTTCACATAGATGTCGCCTGCCTGTGTAGCATATACATAATTAGGAACAGAAGCCACAAAGCGGGTTACATTGCCCGGGCAGCAAGCACAACCAAACCATTCGGCACGGTCGTGTTCGCCCATAGACTGCAACGGATTGTCGTAGAAGAAGCGGTCGCCACTGAGCGATACACCCGACATGACACCGTTGTACAAGGCACGTTCTACAATGTCGTAATACTTCGATTCGCCGGTAGCGAGGAACATGCGGTGATTCCAATATACATTCGAGATGGAAGCACAAGTTTCGCAATAACCGGTGTGGTTGCTGAGCTCGTAGTTGGGACCGAAGCCTTCGCCTTGCGGACGGGAACCGATACCGCCGGTGATATAGAGCTTCTTGGACGACATGTTTTCCCATACACGCCGGATGGCTTCAAAGTAAGCGGTGTCGTTGGTCAAGGCAGCCACATCAGCTACACCCGAATAAAGGTATCCGGCACGAACAGCATGACCCACAATTTCTTCCTGCTGGAGGATAGGCATGTGGTCCTGACTGTATTCGCTGGGCTTGCGGCCGTTACTGAAACGTCCGGTTTCTTCTACAAAGTAACGGGCTTCGTCCAAGTATTTCCGGTCGCCTGTTACCTTATATAATTTAGCGAGTGCCATTTCAATGATGGGGTGACCCGACGGATACTTGATCTGGTCTTCGCCCAAGCCGAAAGTCTTGCATACCAAGTCGGCATTCTTGATGGCTACATCGAGCAAGGAACGCTTGCCGGTAGCGCGATAGTGGGCAACTGCCGCTTCGTACAAATGACCGCTGTTATAAAGTTCGTGGCTGTTCATCTTTTCCCAACGGCTACGTCCCCACCAGCCCGAGAGGCGGTAGCACTTGTTGGTTACACAAGTAGTGAGATAACCGTCCGGTTCCTGGGCAGCGGCAATGATGTTGATGACACTGTCCAAATAGTGGTCGAGCTTTTCATCGTACTTCACGGCAAGTGAGTACGAAGCTCCTTCGATAATCTTATAAGGGTCGGTATCGTCGAACGAGAAATCGCCCTTGTGTTCACCCTTCATCAATCCGCCTGCAATGGCAAAATTGTCAAAGCGTCCGTTGATTTCGCATTGATGGAAAGCGGAAGGAATAGACACGGTACGATTGGTTTCGATACGTGGAGTCCAGAACCGGTCATGAATGTGTACTTGGGTAAAAGGTACCTCCTGAATGGGAGCATCCGGTTGTTGGTAAGTAGGAGCATTACAAGCGGCAAGACCTAATAATGCAAGTCCACTTAAGAGGATAGAGGTTTTTTTCATAAAATTTATTATAGTTGTTAGCTAACATGTCTTATTACGGGTGCAAAAGTATAAATTATGAACGGCACAAAATGTACCAATCGTCCAATTAAGTACAAAAATCGTCTATAGTTATGTTAAAAACAGCGTTTTGAAGCGACACATCAAAACGGCTCAAAACGGATTTTTTTTCGATGGAATGGGCATTTTTTGATAATTTCATCTTATTTAGTCTAACCATCGGCACACCATGAGACGGAATTTCGGCTACCAAATTCTGCCGGGTTGTGCCCAAATCCTTGTGTTGCCACAAATCGCATACATTATATACAAAACGGTGGATGCTAACATCGGTAGCGGAATAAATGGTTTGGATGTTGGCGGCAAATGCAAATGCCGACACAATGAGGATACAAAGTGTTTTTCTCATAACAGATATATGGTCTTTTTAGATTAACAAAGGCAAACTTAGTGATTATTTCGGGAATCGCAAAACAACCAATGAAAAAAAAATAATTCACCGAATAAAACTATTACAATCCACCGAACAAAGTTTCTACAATTCACCGAACGAAGTTGCCACAATTGTTCATGGAGGTAATAGTCGGAGTAGGCAAATATGCTTACCGGAGAGAAGACGGAGTGTATGTTATTCCTATCGGCTGTCTGAAGGATTGACGACATTAAATCTGGTACAAAGCTACACTCGTTGCTAACATTTGGTGGGGATTGAACTAAAGGGTTTTTATTG
>CAZJFI010000206.1:0-3153 GCA_964545265.1 uncultured Phocaeicola sp. | reverse complement strand
AAGAAAAAAATGTCGTTGTAGTGTTAGATTCTCATGTCTTATTCCGCTCTATATAACAAAAAACTAAATCTATAAGTAAAATGAGAAAGAAAACCAAAACGTGGAATAAGATAAAGGAGCCTTTCAAAGGACTTGGGATAGAGCTGAAGAAAAATAATAATATGTATGAGTTTGAATACAATCAGACTCAGATGTTCCTGTATGTGGTAGAGGAGGAAGAAATGTTTTTGTTTACTGCTTTTGTAGCTGGAGTAGAGAAGAGAGAGGATAAGGAAAAGCTTGATATAGCACTTGACATAGTGAATGTCCCTCACTGTGTGTATAGTGCCAGTTGGACTGGTAGGGATGCTATTTTTGCTTCTTCTTTTTACAGACTGAAAAACAAGAAACAGGTTTCCGAGAAGTGGCTTTCGGTAGAGCTCAAAAAATATTGGGATGCCTATATGTATTTCGAAGCAAATATCTTTTTGCTTTCTGGTATTGGATTATAAATATAAATAAAGATATGGACAGGAAATATAGATATGAACATTTGTCCGAATGGAATAAACCACAGTTTCGACAACATGTAGTTGTGTTGAGTGGAAGTTCATCATTAATCCTGGTGAAGCGTTCAATCCCTATGATGACCATTTTCCCGAGGGTTATGAACACATTAAGGAGAATGCAACCATGGGTATTGAAACCTTTGTGGATAAACTGATTTCGTTGAACCAATAGAAAAATAACTATGATGGAAAATAAAAGTTTAGTCAATTATGCAGTCCTTTTGGAAAGAGTGAAGGACTATGCCCGCAAGGCGGGAAGAGCGAGTACACGTCCGGCCTTGTTGCTGTATTATGTAATGAAGAGTAAGGACACACCGAAAAAAGACAAGTTGGTGATTTTTACAACCTTGTCCTATCTGGTGCTACCTATCGACATTCTTGATGCCAAACGATTGCCATTCATCGGATGGTTGGATGAGGTTGCTTCATTGAGTATTGCCTTTCAGAGAATGTGCAAGTACATTACACCGGAAATAGAAACGGAAGTGGACAAGGTGCTCGATAGATGGTTTCCGGAATATACGTCATACGAATTGATAACAGATTGAGGAGGACGGTGATGAAACAGAAAATCTTCTTCAAGCTTGATTTATTGATATGCAGCGTCTGGGCATTGTTCGTATTGCGCTTTTGGGTAGCGAACCTATTGACATCCTTTTGTCTGGACGAGGCGACTTCATTTCCGGAATGGACTTTGCCGTTTGTGGCATATACTGTCTTGATGCGTTTGAGTCTCAGCTTTATGATGCTCAGAAGAGAGAAAAAGGGGCTGGCTATAGCTGTGGTGTATATGTTGGTAGGCGGAACGTGCTGGTTCTTACTGCCTGGGGAAGTGATGGCTCATGCGTTAAGGGATATGTATAATTACTTGACGGTAGCTACCGATTATACGTTTTCGCCTCGATGGATTACTTCAAAGTTAAGTCCTTTCTTGTTCTATAAAGCGGTAGGCTTGTTGTTTCCATTCTGGCTGTTGGTGATGCCGGTTGTCTATTTCTTGGTTTACAGAAATAAATGTGTTCCGTCGGGAGTTGAAGACCGATGGATGTGGAGCGGACTTTATCTGTGGAAGGATGCTTTGAGGGACAGGTACTTGGTTGGGTGTATGTTTTTGCTTGTAGCATGGTGTTTCGGTATCGTGATGAATGAATGGTTGTCACTGCTTGCCATGTTGGTGATTCCTGCTTTGGCTTATTATTGTTTAGGCAAAAATTGGGGCATCAAACTCCGTATCTATGAATGTCTGCTTGTGTCAGCATCGTCATGCCTTTTGTGGTTTGCCCAGTATGAAATCGGAGATGTGCGTGAAACGATGCTTTGGATTTCGGCTTTGCTGGCCATCATTTCTATTGGCTTTTTGGGGAAGAAGAAAGGTTGGCCGGATGGTATCTGGTCTTTCGTCTTCATCGGAATTCTGTTGCCGTCGTTTTGTCTGGGATATGATGTATATACCGTGAAAGAGGCAAAACGTATCAGTAACTTCCGGGATGAGTTATGCTTCACAGGGGTATTGAAGGTAGAAGATGAGGCAGGATGTATTGCTTTGCGGGACAGATACCGTTTGCTTATGCCATTGTCTTATGCGGATGTGACGGCGGACAGGTTGCCTCTGGTGAAAGTGGAAGATGAGGGACAATGGAAGGTGTTCAATACGGGACGGTCGGGGTATCCGAAAGGTGACTTGAAATTATTGGGCAAATTCCGCAAACTCCGTCATTTCAATGTGATAGAGAGTGGAACGGACGGAAAGAAACCGTTTGAAGTTTGTGTGACATTGGCACGGCAAGGGGATGTGGAGGCTTATAAAGAGCTGGCCAAACGCTATGAAGAGGGAGTGGACGTTGAGCAAAGTTATGCGAATATGTTGACCTGTTTCGTGATGGTCAATAGATTCAAAGGTGGAATGTATGACCCGATATCGACCGAGTTCAGACAAAATCATCCTTTCCGGTTGTCGATAGAGTTGCTGGAGGGAATGTATTCGGGAGAGGAAGCAAAACATAAAATGCAGTTCTTGGAAACAACCTCTCCATGGGATGCAAAGGCGGTAACTGCCATGTCGATGATAACGAACAGTAGTGAAAGGAGAAAAGCCCTTTCAATGTTGGAAGAGGCGATAAGGGAAGGGAGCGAAATAGCTGTCATCTTGAAAACGGATTATTTGAATCATTCAAAGGGTACGAGAAAATATGAGCAGCATTTGAAGGCTTATGCAGAACGCTTCCCGTTCTTTTACAACAAGCTTGGCGAACTGTATGAAGAACGTGCAAGAAGACAGGTTGAGAGTGACGCTGATATGAAGTCTGCCTTTGATTATTATAAGGAAGCGGACAGACATGCCATGCTGGATGTACAGGGTGCCATTTTTTTGCTGCATTATTATGAAAAAGAAATGGAGGCCGGAATAGCGGAGTATAGTCAGAGGGAGTTGTCTCGCTTGAAATTGTTGGGTGGAACATTGAGAGAACCTCCTGTTGTGAAATAGAAGTTATTTACGGAAGTTCATCCGGGAACTTCATTGTAACCCTCAGATGTCATATTGACGCAATTGCTGGGTAAATTCAGAAGGTACATAGCTGCTCCTTTGTATGAAAATTCTGAAGGC
>CAZJFI010000205.1:0-3170 GCA_964545265.1 uncultured Phocaeicola sp. | reverse complement strand
TTCATACCGACTTCGAAAAAGGCTTTATCCGCGCAGAAGTGATTAAGTACGACGACTATATCAAGTATGGTTCTGAAGCAGCTGTAAAAGAAGCCGGGAAGATGGGTGTAGAAGGTAAGGAATACGTGGTACAGGATGGTGATATCATGCACTTCCGATTCAATGTATAAGACTTGATTAACAAAAAAACTAAAAGTGGGTGTGTTACACATCCACTTTTTTCTTGTTGTGTCATTCTGAACGAAGTGAAGAATCTGACGAGTTATTGAGGACTCTATCCGAAAAATACATCAACTAACGCTTTTCAGATCCTTCGCGTTGCTCAGGATGACACTCTGGTATGGTGATTAATGACACCCTCACTATTTGTTTTTAGAGTCACGAAATATTTTGATAAACCCCTGCAATGCCAAGACGAACAACACAAACAATATCAGGCAATGACCGTATTCTCCTTTTTTCATTTCTCCCACAAATAATGGAAACATTATAATGCTAGAAACAATAAAAACGACAATAAATATTTCCTTTTCATCATTATTTCCCCTTCACAATCTTCTTAATATCATTCAATTTATTCAACGCTTCGAGCGGGGTGAGATTATTCACGTCCAGATTCAATATTTCATCCCGAACTTGGCAAAGTACAGGGTCATCCAATTGAAAGAAACTGAGCTGCATTCCGTTGCGACTTTGGGCTATTTCTTTGGTAGGTTTGGATACGCCTTGTTGACGATTGTCCGATTCCAATTGTCCCAAAATGGTATTGGCACGCTTCACAATGCTTTTAGGCATACCGGCCAATTTGGCTACATGGATACCAAAGGAATGTTCACTACCTCCTCGCTCCAATTTGCGGAGGAAAATCACCTTTCCATCCACTTCCTTTACCGATACATTGTAGTTCTTGATGCGATTGAAGGATTTCTCCATCTCGTTCAATTCGTGGTAATGGGTGGCAAAGAGAGTACGTGCCTTGGCCTTGGGATGCTCGTGGATATACTCTACAATGGCCCACGCAATGGAAATGCCATCGTAGGTGGAAGTACCCCTACCCAACTCGTCAAACAAGACCAAACTACGGGGAGAAAGGTTATTCAAGATGTCGGCAGCTTCGTTCATTTCTACCATGAAGGTGGATTCACCCACCGAAATGTTGTCACTGGCCCCTACACGGGTGAATATCTTGTCTACCATACCAATACGCGCACTTTCGGCAGGTACAAAACAACCTATTTGCGCCATCAGAGTTATCAAGGCTGTCTGGCGAAGCAAGGCCGATTTACCGGCCATATTAGGCCCTGTAATGATAATGATTTGTTGGTTATCGGTATCGAGGAGCACATCGTTGGCAATATACCTCTCTCCTATCGGCAATTGTTTTTCAATCACCGGATGGCGTCCTTGACGGATTTCGAGCACATCATTGTCTTCTATAATGGGACGGATGTATTTGTTTTCTCTCGCTACATTGGCAAAGGAAAGCAAACAATCCAATCGGGCTATCTGCGTAGCATTGATTTGGATGGCAGGAATATATTCGGACAACGAGAGTACCAAATCGTTGTAAAGTTTGGTTTCAAGAGCCAATATCTTTTCTTCAGCCCCCAATATCTTTTCTTCGTATTCCTTCAATTCCTGAGTGATGTAGCGCTCGGCGTTGACCAACGTTTGCTTACGAATCCAATCGGCCGGAACTTTGTCCTTATGCGTATTACGCACTTCAATGTAATAACCGAACACATTGTTATAGGCTATCTTGAGGCTTGGTATTTCGGTGCGTTCGCTTTCGCGTTGTTGCATCTGGATCAAATAATCTTTGCCCGAGTAGGCTATCTGTCTCAATTCATCCAATTCGGGGCATACACCATCGGCTATTACGCCTCCTTTGTTCACTAACAACGGCGGATCGTTCTTAACCTCACGGGCGATACGGTCGCGGATGCTTTCGCAAAGGTTCAAATGCTCACCAATGCGGTGGAGGCTATCGTTTTCGGCATTCAGACAAGCATTCTTAATGGGTTCTATGGCTTGAAGAGCCACTTTCAGTTGCACCACTTCGCGAGGCGAAATACGCCCTACAGCGGCCTTGGAAACGATGCGTTCAAGGTCGCCTATGAGGTGCATCTTTTCTTCAACAAAGTCCTTGAAATCGGGCTCACGGAAGAAATACTCCACTACATCCAAACGTTCGTTGATAGGTTTCTCGTCCTTCAAGGGGAATACCACCCAACGCTTCAACATACGGGCTCCCATGGGACTGATGGTTTTGTCTATGACATCCAGTAAGCTGGTACCTCCATCGTTCATGCTTCCAATAAGTTCGAGGCTACGGACGGTAAACTTGTCGAGGCGCACATAGCGGTCTTCTTCAATACGCGAGAGTGAAGTGATGTGACCAATCTGATAATGTTGCGTCATATCCAGGTATTGAAGGATGGCTCCCGATGCCACAATACCATTCTTAAGGTGTTCTACTCCGAATCCTTTCAGGTTCTTGGTCTCGAAGTGTTTCAATAGTTTCTCGCGGGAAGAAGTCTCTGTAAACACCCAGTCTTCGAGTTCGAAAGTAAAGAACTTGTTGCCGAAATTACCCTCAAACATGCCTTTCTTTCCCCGTTCAAATAGCACTTCTTTCGGAGCGAAGTTGTTCAAAAGCTTGTCTATATAGTCAAATGGACCTTCGGCGGTAAGGAATTCACCGGTAGAGATATCGAGGAAAGCCACCCCACACGATGATTTGCCAAAGTGTACGGCCGCCAAGAAGTTGTTCTCTTTGTAAGAAAGCACATTGTCATTGATGGCTACACCGGGTGTAACCAATTCCGTAATGCCTCTTTTTACCAATTTCTTGGTGAGTTTGGGGTCTTCCAACTGGTCGCAGATGGCTACACGCTTACCGGCTCTGACCAATTTAGGCAGGTAAGTATCGAGTGCATGGAAAGGGAATCCGGCCATTTCTACGTGTTTGGCCTGACCGTTGGCCCGTTTGGTCAAGGTAATACCCAATATCTCGGACGCAACGATTGCATCTTCCGAATAAGTTTCATAAAAGTCGCCACATCGGAAAAGCATAACTGCATCAGGATGCTTCGCCTTCAGTTCAAAGAACTGCTTCATCATGGGGGTCAATACCACATCGTTTGCCACTTTGGATTCCTTTCTTTTTA
>CAZJFI010000204.1:0-3180 GCA_964545265.1 uncultured Phocaeicola sp. | reverse complement strand
CTTAACACGGGGGCAGGACCATTGAATTCCAAAGTTAGCTTGTCGTCCCAATTCAATTTGGAACGTTCGCGAGCTTTGATACGAACATCTTCTTTATCTGAAATGTGGACATTACGCTTGTTGATAGTAAATTCATAAACCTTGATTTCTTTTTTCTTGGTGCGAATTTCTTCGGCAAGCAAACGGCGTGATTCACCGCGTACACAAGTCACGCCTGCTTTCTTTCTGTTGCCAATTACGGCTGTAACGTGATAATTGCCATCGGGTACACTGACAGAAAAGAAAAAGGGAGCATTACTCTTTTCATCGGGCGATGCTTGTAAATCGTATCCGTATCCTTTTTCATCCGAATAACGGTCGGCAGGGGTTATCTTGGTATAACCTTCCTTTACTTTTTTACCGGTAGTGAAATCAAATTTATAGCTTTGAGCTGAAAGGGTAGAGGCGCAGAGCATGAATGCCAAGCAACCAATGAGTGTCTTTTTCATGGTAAATTCTATTTTTGAGTTTTATGTGGCTAAGATAGTTGTTTTTTGCGTTTTTCAGCATGGAAAGTTGTACAAAATAATGTATTTTCGTGTAAAATGATGGTAGAACCATAGAATTCGCTATCTTTGAAGTTAAAACTATATATCATGAGAAAAAGATTTTTGTCTGTATTGTGTGCTTGTGCAATCTCAGGAGGATTGTGGGCACAATCACCTTGGTTCAATGAAAAGGATTTGACATTGACGGGTGCTTATTATTATCCGGAACATTGGGACGAGAGCCAATGGGAGCGTGATTTCAAGAAAATGCACGAATTAGGTTTTGAATTTACACACTTTGCTGAATTTGCTTGGGCTCAGTTGGAACCCGAAGAAGGTAAATATGACTTTGCCTGGTTGGATAAGGCGGTGGCATTGGCCGCAAAGTATGATTTGAAGGTCATTATGTGTACGTCGACCGCTACACCTCCCGTATGGTTGAGCCGTAAGTATCCGGAAATTCTGATCAAGGCCGAAGATGGAACGGTTAGAGACCATGGTAGTCGCCAGCATGCTTCGTTTGCATCGCCGGTTTATAGAAAGTTGGCTTATAAGATGATAGAAGAATTGGCCAAGCATTATGGCAATGATTCTCGTATCGTGGGATGGCAATTGGATAATGAACCGGGTGTACAGTTTGATTATAATCCTAAGGCAGAATTAGGCTATCGGGAATTCCTTCGCAAGATGTACAACAACGATATTCAGGCTTTGAACAACGCATGGGGTACCGCTTTCTGGAGTGAAGTGTATAGCTCTTTCGACGAAATAACCCTACCTAAAAGAGAACAATGGGGAATGAATCATCATCAGATTTTGGATTATCGTCGGTTTGCCGCTACACAAACCAATGATTTCTTGAACGAACAATGCCTGCTTATCAAGAAATATGCCAAGAACCAATGGGTAACCACCAACTATATTCCTAATTATGAAGAGGGACACATCGGAGGAAGTCCTGATTTGGATTTCCAAAGTTATACCCGCTACATGGTATATGGTGATAACGAAGGTATTGGTCGTCGTGGCTATCGGGTAGGTAATCCGTTGCGTATCGCTTTGGCAAACGATTTCTTCCGTCCTATCCAAGGTACTTATGGGGTAATGGAACTTCAACCCGGACAAGTAAACTGGGGAAGCATTAATCCGCAACCTCTGCCGGGAGCTGTCCGCTTGTGGATGTGGAGCGTGTTTGCCGGAGGTAGTGACTTTATCTGTACCTATCGTTTCCGTCAACCTTTGTATGGTTTCGAACAATATCATTACGGTATTGTAGGAACCGATGGGGTAACGGTAACTCCGGGTGGATATGAATATGCTCAATTCATGAAAGAAATCAAGCAACTTCGTGGAAAGGTAGCCGCACGCGAAGTGAAACCGGCCGATTATCTGGCCCGTCGCACGGCAATCCTCTTCAACCATGAAAACTCGTGGAGCATCGAGGAACAAAAGCAGAACCGTACCTGGAATACATTAGGTCATTTGGATAAGTATTATCGTACATTGAAATCCTTTGGGGCACCCGTGGATATCATTAGTGAAGCCAAGAACTTGTCGGATTATCCCGTTGTTATCGCACCTGCTTATCAAATGGCCGATGAGGTATTGGTAAACCGTTGGATGGAGTATGTAAAGCAAGGTGGTAATTTGGTACTTTCTTGTCGTACGGCTCAAAAAGACCGTTTCGGACGTTTGCCCGAAATCCCGTTTGGTGCCATGATTAATGAGTTGACCGGGAATGAAATGGAATTCTATGACTTGCTTCATCCCGAAGAACCCGGGAAAATCGTGATGGATGGACAAACGTATACATGGAGCACTTGGGGTGAAATATTGAAACCGGGTAAGGAATCGCAAGTTTGGGCTACTTATACGGATGAGTATTACGAAGGTAAACCGGCTATTACCACTCGTAAATTAGGTAAGGGAACCATTACTTATATTGGAGTGGATAGTACAGACGGTCGTCTGGAAAAGGATGTACTCAAAAAATTGTATGCTCAGTTGAATATACCTGTGATGGATTTGCCTTACGGAGTGACCATGGAATATCGCAATGGTTTGGGTATTGTCCTTAATTACGGTGATAAACCTTATACGTTTACATTGCCAAAGGGTGCCAAAGTGCTGATAGGCGAGGAGACACTTCCTACGGCTGGTGTTTTGGTCTTTAAAATAAAGGAATAAAATTAAAAAGGAGCGGCTTCCCAGTCGCTCCTTTTTAACTAACCTAATCTAACTTTAAATCTGTCTATGAAAAACCAATTCGTTATCAAATGTTATTATTACTAACTATGTGCTCTTAATCTAATTTATAAACTTCTGTACCTGCAAGGATGAAGCAACCAATACCATAATCCTCGAAGTCGGGGATACTATCGTAATTTACCGGCTGACCATCCTTAGGTTCTTTACCTGTACCTTGTACGAAGCCCAAGCAACCATTGTCGGCATGAACAGCCTCATCAATCATTGCATTCCAAGCCTTGGCCAATACCGGTAAATATTCATTGCGGTCGAGGATACCCTTGCGGATGCCCCATGCCATACCATATACGAACAATGAGGTTCCTGATACTTCCTTACCACCAAAGTTGCTTTCATCGTGCAAACTTACATTCCAATAACCGTCCTTGCGTTGGCATTTCTTAAG
>CAZJFI010000203.1:0-3208 GCA_964545265.1 uncultured Phocaeicola sp. | reverse complement strand
AAACAAAGCAAAAAGAAAAATAATTCATAAAGTTTATTCTTCTTTTTGCCTTGCTATAATAAAGATAAAATCAGTCTTTATTTTGGGTTTTCAATATGATAGAAGCCGATGCAAGCCCCGGTGAGGTAACCTTCAATGTAACCTTGCCCGATTTACCAGTACTTCTTACTACCGCTACCGCCCGACCTTTCCAAACCTTCCGCGATGTCTTGACATACGCTTCGGTATCCTTCAAGTCGGCACTACCGGTTGCCTCAATGGTAGCGGCTCCCTTTATGGTAAATTGCAGACGGTTATCGGCTATCGGCATCACCCGTCCTTCCTTATCAAGCACCTCGGCTATTACATAGACCAAATCCTGTCCATCGGACTTCAGCTGATGCTTATCGGCAGTCAGACGAATCTTTGCCGGCCGGCCTGCGGTCGAAAGAGTGATTTCTTCCTGTGCTTTTCCCGATTCATCCAAACCTACAGCAAGTAATGTTCCCGGTTCATAATTCATGGCAAATACAGCCTTGAATTGTGTATCACGGTTCACTGCCTGCTCTCCCATCAAATTACCGTTCAAGAAGAGTTGCACCCGCGGATAGCGTGAATAGATTTCCACTTCAATGGACTTTCCTTCATGTCCCGGCCAATTCCAACTTTCCCATGTTGGCCATACCGACCATTGGGTTTCCTTTATTTCGCCATAATAACCACTCGGTTCCTTCACAGCCAAATACAATTTCTTGTCGGCATTATAAAGCAAGTCACGATAATGCGAAATAGGTTTCCGCCATCCGGTAATGTCTATATCTCCACAATAAGCACCATGCCACGGAAAATGATTACGCTGATAATGTTCCCCTGCGGTTTCCCCTTTATAATAAAAACGTCCGATACCCGCTTCACCCAAATAATCGAGAGCTGTCCATACAAAATCACCAATGATATACGAATAATCATTCACTTTCGCCCAATTGCTGAAACCATCACGCGGATACGATTCTGTTTGCATCATCACCCGTTCAGGCACTCGTTCATGGTCGCTTTCCGATTTATGAATCATGTAGTTATAACCTACAATATCGTGTTGGGAAGCCAATGGATCGTAGATTTCCCAATCTGCATCCCATGATGCCAAAGCCGAAGTAATGGGACGAGTGTTATCATTCATACGGATACGGTCGGCCAACTTCTTGGCGGTAGTCACCACCTCAAGTTTCTTACGTTCTATCACTTCGTTACCTATGCTCCAACAGAAAATGGAAGGATGGTTACGGTCGCGAAGCACCATGGCATCTACATCCTGTTGCCACCATTGGTCAAACTCTGTCGAATAGTCGTATGGAGTTTTGGCATCCCGCCAACCATCGAAAGACTCGTCAATCACCAACAACCCTTGTCGGTCGCATTCATATAAGAACGCTTCTGAAGGAAGATTATGCGAGGTACGTACCGCATTGAATCCCGCTTTCTTCAGTTGCTTTACTTTCCATGCCTCGGCTGCATCAAACGACTTGGCTCCCAATACTCCGTTGTCGTGATGCACACACCCACCGTTCAACACCATCGGATGTCCGTTCAAACGAAAACCATCGGCTGCACTATAGGTAAATGTTCGGATTCCGAAAGGTTCAGTAACCTCATCCTTTACCTGTCCGTCAGCTTCTACCATTATCTTCGCTTCGTAAAGAGAAGGATTCTCGGGCGACCACAATTGCGGATTCTTCACTTCCAGTGAAATAACGGCTGTATTTTCCTTTTGTGCAACCACCGATACAGGAAGACTACCATTAGCCACCTCTACTCCTTCCTTCTGTAAACTAACCATTACCTTGGCCTGCTTGTCGGCTTTTGTATCATTCTTAACCTTTACAGCAACTTGTACCTGAGCTTGGTTTTCGGTTACCTTTGGAGTCGTGATATAAGTTCCCCAATGGGCAACATGCAAGGCATCTGTCGTTAGCAGCCACACATGCCGATAAATACCCGAACCCGAATACCAACGGCTGTTCTTCTGCTTGGAATTGTCCACTCGTACAGCCACCACATTCTTTTCGCCTACCTTTATATAAGGAGTAATATCATACATAAAAGAAGAATAGCCGTAAGGACGCTTGCCTACCGATTGCCCGTTGACAAACACTTCCGAATTCATATATACCCCTTCGAAGTAAAGTGCCAATCGTTTTCCTTCCATTGCAGCCGGCACTTGGAATGTTTTACGATACCATCCGATACCTGCCACTACATATCCCCCATCGTTACCCGAAGGATATTCCGCTTCAAAATCGGCCTCAACACTCCAATCGTGCGGAAGCGTCAATGCACGCCAAGAATTATCATCAAAGGTAACGGACGAAGCGACAGCCTCATCACCCAACTTAAACTTCCATCCGTCATTAAAGAGCTGCTTGCGCTCCACTTGTGCCGCCCATAACGAAAGACAGCACACCATACATAGCCATAAGGCCATTATCCGTTTGTTTGTTCTCATGATAGTTAAGATTATTCCCTAAAGATTTTCAAAGATAAACAATATCTTTCAAACTACCGAATAATATTCGTACCTTTGAGTTAAACTCGAAGGTACTTCCACTCGCAGTGATAAATATTCAAGCAAGCTTGATATTTCTCGCTCGTTTATTCGTACCTTTGCAACATGGATACAATGAAAATTAGTGTGCGCCCTGCAAGACGCGAAGATGCGCCGGTTATAGCACGTGCCGTTGCAATGGCTATTGGCGATGAGGAAACCATGTACGACTATTGTGGAAAGGATTACCTGGAAGTGCTGACCGATATAGTCCTCACCAAAGATACGCAATACCATTGGCATCAGGCACTTATAGCCGAAGCAGATGGCATTGTAGCAGGAGCTATAGTAGGATACGATGGTGCCCTGCTCGAAAAGTTACGCGAAGGGACTTTTGCCATTATCCGTAAACACATCGGACGTGTACCGACCATTCCCAACGAGACAGAAGCCGGCGAATTCTATCTTGATTCCTTATGTGTATTCCCCGATTTCCGCCGACATGGCATAGGACGCAAGCTGATTGAAGCGTTTTGCGAACGAGCCTTCTCAGAAGGCCATTCATGTGTAGGTCTTATTGTAGACTACGACAATCCCCGTGCCGAAGCCCTTTATACCTCCATCGGCTTTAAGCGTATCGGCACCCGGATATTCTTCGGGCATCCGATGTGGCATTTGCAGAGAAAA
>CAZJFI010000202.1:0-3234 GCA_964545265.1 uncultured Phocaeicola sp. | reverse complement strand
TCGCCATAGAAGAAACCTTTTTGATGTGGGTTTTCACCATAACGAAGTTGCTTGCCACCTTCTACAGCCTGACGGAATGCAGATCCTTCACCCCCATCAAAGTAATTGAAGATAGCCGAATCATAATGAGAAGAAACGGCAAATGCTTCCTTAGCGAACCAACGACGTTCTTCGCGAGATGTTACTGCACCATGTTCCATCAACATATCATAGAAAGGCTTGTATTGAGCCTGACTGGCAATGATAACTACATCATTGAAATTCTTGGCTGCAGCACGGATAAGTGAAATACCACCTATATCAATCTTTTCAATAATGGCTTGTTCTTCGGCACCACTGGCTACAGTAGCTTCGAATGGATACAAGTCTACAATTACCAAATCAATTTCCGGTATTTCATATTTTTCAATTTGTTGGATATCTTGTTCAAGTTCTCTGCGGCAAAGGATACCACCGAAAATCTTCGGATGCAAAGTCTTTACACGGCCTCCTAAAATAGAAGGATAAGAAGTCAAGTCTTCCACTGCCTGACAGGGATAACCCAATGATTCAATGAACTGTCTTGTTCCTCCGGTTGACAAGAACTGTACTCCTTCTTCATGTAGTTTGGTTATGATTTCGTCCAAACCTTCCTTGTGATAAACCGATACTAACGCGGTTTTAATTCTTTTTGCCTCTGACATTTTCTATAAATTAAGTATTTGGGGTACAAAGGTATGAAATTTCCTCCATCTATTCCCCATTTGAATTGATAAAATATTCATCGGCAAACAAGATTTATGCAAAAACGCATTTTGTAACACAAATGTAACATATATGACATTCTTTCATAACATCACTACTCTAACTTTGCGTCATAAAAGCAAAACAATATTTATACATTATGGAAACAATGTTCTTGGGAATAATCGTATTCCTTTTCCTACTCGCCATCTTTGATTTGGTGGTAGGTGTCAGCAACGATGCTGTCAACTTTCTCAACTCGGCCGTAGGTTCTAAAGCGGCTTCTTTCAAAACAATCATGATCGTCGCTGCCGTGGGTATCTTTTTCGGTGCCACACTGAGTAACGGTATGATGGAAATTGCCCGGAATGGTATCCTCAGTCCGCAAAACTTCTATTTCCAGGAAGTAATGTGCATCTTCTTGGCCGTAATGGTGACTGATGTGGTACTACTCGACATTTTCAACACATTAGGTATGCCGACATCCACCACCGTATCCATGGTATTCGAACTGTTGGGAGGTACATTCGTATTGGCACTGATCAAGATTGCCATGGACGAAACCGGCATGTTAGGATTCGATGATTTATTGAATACAGAAAAGGCTTTGTCCGTTATCTTAGCCATCTTCTTGTCTGTAGCCATCGCCTTTTTCTTCGGTACGTTGGTGCAATACCTCTCCCGCCTCATCTTTACCTTTAATTATACCGGCCGTCTGAAATATACCATCGGTTTGTTCGGTGGTTTGGCTGCTACTGCCATCATCTATTTCATGCTTATCAAAGGATTGAAGGACTCCGCTTTCATGACTGCCGAAAACAAGGCATGGGTACAAGAAAACACGTTGATGCTGACTTCCATCTGCTTTGTAGGTTTCACTATACTGATGCAGATTCTGCATTGGTGTAAGGTTAATGTTTTCAAAGTCATTGTATTGATGGGTACCTTCGCATTGGCTACCGCCTTTGCCGGTAACGACTTGGTAAACTTTATCGGCGTACCTTTGGCCAGCCTTTCAGCTTATCAAGATTTTGTAGCCAATGGCGCCGGCGACCCTATGGGCTTGCTGATGACCTCACTTAACAGTCCCGCAAAAACACCATTCATCTATCTGCTCGTCGCCGGTATCATTATGGTAATTGCTTTGTTTACATCCAAGAAAGCGCATAATGTGATCAAGACATCGGTAGACCTATCCCGCCAGGATGAAAGCGAAGAAATGTTCGGTTCATCGGCCGTAGCACGCAGCATTGTCCGTTCCACCCTCAATGCATCGCACAACATTGCCAAGATTATCCCCGACAGTGTTAAGGAATGGGCCGACAAGCGTTTCTGCAAAGACGTAATGGTTATGGAAAACGGTGCAGCCTTCGACTTGGTTCGTGCTTCCGTCAACTTGGTTTTGTCCGGTTTGCTCATTGCGCTCGGTACTTCTTTGAAATTACCTTTGTCAACCACTTATGTCACCTTCATGGTAGCCATGGGTACAGCATTGGCCGACCGTGCTTGGGGACGTGAAACAGCCGTATATCGCATTACCGGTGTACTTTCGGTTATCGGTGGATGGTTCATTACAGCCGGTGCAGCTTTCACTATCTGCTTCATTGTTACATTGATTATGTATTTCGGAGGCTTTATCGCCATGTTCGCCATGATTGCTTTAGCCATCTTCCTGTTGATTCGTAGCGACCGTATGTATAGCAAGAAGAAAAAAGAAGAAAAGGCAGCCGACGACCTGTTCAAGCAACTGATGACCAGCCGCGATATGGAAGAACGTTGGGCACTGCTCCGTCGCCATGTAATCACCAGTTCGGCAGATATGATGAAATTTGTCATGGATGCTTATAACGATATCATCGATGGATTTGTACACGAAGATCTGAAGAAGCTTCGCAAAGTTATGAACAAGACCAGCCAGGAAAAACAGGATTTGAAGAAGACTCGTCGCAAACAAATCTTAGGTCTCCGTCGCATTGACAAGTTCTTAGCTATTGAAAAGAATACATGGTATCACTTGGGCAGCAACAGTTGCGAACAGATGCTCTACTGTTTGAAGCGTATCAGTGAACCTTGTAAGGAACACGTAGACAATAACTTCAAGCCATTGTCGGAACGTGCCCGCAAGGAAATTGCCCCCATTTGCGAAGAAATGGTATCGCTCATGACCCAAGCTCGCGAAGAAATGATTAACGGAAACTACGATAAGACTGATGCTATTCTTAAGGAAGGCGATGCATTGAAGAACAAGATTTCGGCTCTCCGCAAACAGCAGATGAACCGTATCCACGATGAAAATGTAAACGTAAAGACCGCTATGGTTTACCTCAACGTTTTACAGGAATCGCAGGAATTGGTCAGCGTATGGCGTCACTTGCTCCGTGCAAGCCGTATGTTCCAAGCATAATTTAAAAAGGGGAATTACACAACGAGAGTAGTCTCACTGAATGATGAGACTACTCTCGTCTATTTGCGCACCTTCTCACGTTCTCTCACGAAAGTAGTCTCACCCAT
>CAZJFI010000201.1:0-3240 GCA_964545265.1 uncultured Phocaeicola sp. | reverse complement strand
TGGCAGTGGCGGGAGTAATGGGAGCGCTGATAGGATTGGATAGGGAGTATAGGGCTAAAGAAGCCGGGTATCGTACTCATTTCTTGGTGTCGTTGGGTAGTGCGCTCATCATGATTGTATCGCAATATGGTTTTGCGGATGTGTTGGGAAAGGAAGGAGTAGGGCTGGATCCCAGTCGTATAGCTGCCCAAGTGGTGTCGGGCATCGGGTTTATAGGAGCGGGTACCATTATTCTGAATAAGCAAATTGTAAGGGGATTGACAACAGCTGCCGGAATTTGGGCTACGGCGGGTATTGGATTGGCTATCGGGTCGGGTATGTATGTGTTGGGCATTTCGGCTACTATACTGACACTTATCGGCTTGGAAGTCTTAAGTCTTGTCTTCAAGAATGTGGGGATAAGAAATATTGCCGTAGAATTTTCCACCCATAGTCGTGAAACACTGAACGCTATCTCGAAGAAATTCAGCACGAAAGATTATTATATTGTTTCATACCAAATGGATGAGCAACCGGAAGAAGGAATGACGAGGTATCATGTTTCGATGGTCATAAAGTGTAGAAAGAGAAATGGTGAGGCATCGTTAGCTGCTCAATTTCAGGAGTATGGAGATACTACCATCCATCTGATAGAATAAAGTTGAAGAAGAACTTTAAAGATTTTTGGACTTCCACCCCGTAATTACAAATATTTCCACTAACTTTGTCGATTAATTAAAGCGAAAAGCTTGATAATCATGAAAAAGAAGAAGATAAATTGGAGGGTTCCAAAGGGGGTGGAGCTGACTGAACTTGATAAGAAAGTGCTTTATTATCAGGATAGAGGACATTTGGTGCCTACCCGGAACTTGATAAAAACGCCCGAACAAATAGAAGGTATTCGTAAAAGTGGCATTATCAATACAGGAGTGCTCGATTTGGTGGCAAAAGAAATACATGCCGGCATGAGTACCCTTGAAATTGATAAACTGGTGTATGAATACACCCGTGACCATGGGGCGATTCCTGCTTGTTTGGGATATGAAGGATTTCCGAAGAGTTGTTGCACATCGGTGAACGAGGTGGTTTGTCATGGCATACCCAATGAATATGAAATTCTTGAAGAAGGCGATATTATCAATGTGGATTGTACAACCATCCTTGACGGATATTATGCCGATGCATCGCGTATGTTCATCATTGGTGAAACGACTCCTCAAAAGAAAAAACTGGTTGATGTGGCTAAGGAATGCCTTGAAATAGGTATACAGGCAGCCAAACCTTTCGGTTTTGTAGGAGACATAGGTAATGCAATAGAAAAGCATGCCAAGAAGAATGGTTTCTCGATTGTGCGTGACTTGTGTGGCCATGGAGTGGGACTGGAGTTTCATGAAGAACCGGATGTAGAGCATTTCGGAAAGAAAGGAACAGGTATGTTGTTGGTGCCGGGCATGACATTTACCATTGAACCGATGGTGAATATGGGTACACATGAAGTCTTTGTGGATGAAGAGGATGATTGGACGGTAGTAACGGAAGATGAACTCCCTTCGGCCCAGTGGGAACATACGTTTGTAATGACGGAAGAAGGACTTGAAATCCTGACATATTAATATATATAATAAGGTATGGATAAAATGGATACAATTATATTAGGTATAGAATCCTCTTGCGATGACACTTCGGCTGCTGTTATACGTAACGGAGTGCTGTTGAGTAATGTAGTGGCCAGCCAGGCCGTACACGAATCGTATGGTGGAGTAGTACCCGAATTGGCTTCACGTGCGCATCAACAGAATATTGTACCTGTAGTGCACGAAGCATTGAAAAGGGCAGGTGTCACTAAAGAGGAGTTGAGTGCCATTGCATTTACAAGAGGACCGGGATTAATGGGTTCTTTGTTGGTCGGTGTATCGTTTGCTAAAGGGTTAGCGCGTTCGTTAAACATTCCCATGATAGACGTTAACCATCTGCAAGCCCACGTGTTAGCTCATTTCGTTAAAGAATCGGAAGAAGATGACAACCAACCGAAATTCCCTTTCCTTTGCTTGCTTGTATCAGGAGGTAACTCTCAAATTATTCTGGTAAAAGCTTACAATGATATGGAAGTGTTGGGACAAACCATTGACGATGCTGCCGGTGAAGCTATTGACAAGTGCTCTAAAGTGATGGGGTTAGGGTATCCTGGCGGACCGATTATAGATAAATTGGCCCGTCAAGGTAATCCAAAGGCCTTTACGTTCAGTAAGCCACACATACCCGATTACAATTATAGCTTCAGTGGATTGAAGACCTCATTCCTCTATTCACTTCGTGACTGGTTGAAGGAAGATCCCGATTTCATCGAAAAAAATAAGGAGGATTTGGCTGCTTCGCTCGAAGCTACCGTTGTAGATATTCTGATGAATAAACTTCGTAAGGTAGCTAAGGCCACTAAAATCAAGGAAGTGGCTGTAGCTGGAGGTGTATCGGCTAACAATGGTTTGCGTAATGCTTTTCATGACCATGCCAAACGATACGGATGGAAAATATACATCCCCAAGTTCAGCTATACAACCGATAATGCAGCCATGATTGCCATTACCGGTTATTATAAATACTTGGATAAGGAATTCTGTTCAATAGATATGCCCGCATATTCACGGGTAACCATTTAATAATAAAACAATTAGATTTATGTCTATAGAAGGTAAGTTTTTAAGTAAAGAGATTAGTGACCTGTTCTGGAAAGAAGGATTGACACTTGCTACAGCCGAGAGTTGTACGGCCGGGAATGTAGCTGCTGCCATTACGGCAATTCCGGGAAGTTCTCATTTTTATAAGGGAGGTATTATTGCCTATTCCAATGAAGTTAAGGAAAACTTGTTGGGAGTAAATCCGGAAACCCTCGAAAATAAAGGTGCGGTGAGTGAAGAAACCGTCATTGAGATGGTAAAAGGAGCGATGAAATCGATGAATTCTGATTGTGCTGTTGCTACATCGGGCATTGCAGGGCCAACAGGAGGTACACCCGACAAGCCTGTGGGTACTGTATGGATTGCTGTTGGGAAACAAGAAAAAATAGTAACGATAAAGCTGGAAGGTGACGAAGGACGACAAAAAAATATTGCTAAAGCAACCCAAAAAGCCCTTCAAATGCTGCGGAATATCCTACAAAATGAAGAAAATGAGCAATAAAGAGATAATTATTTGCTGATTTTCTTGTGTATTAAAAATAAAAGTAGTTATTTTGCACTCCGTTTGAAATACATAATTGAATAA
>CAZJFI010000200.1:0-3284 GCA_964545265.1 uncultured Phocaeicola sp. | reverse complement strand
TGGAATTACCGGAAGGCAAGATGAAGAGCCGCGAAGGTACCGTAGTAGATGCCGATGATTTGATGGCCGCTATGATTGAAACTGCTAAGGAAACTTCGGCTGAACTCGGTAAACTCGATGGCTTGACACAAGAAGAAGCAGACAATATTGCCCGCATCGTAGGTCTCGGTGCTTTGAAGTACTTCATCTTGAAGGTAGATGCCCGCAAGAACATGACGTTCAACCCGAAGGAATCCATTGATTTCAACGGAAATACAGGTCCGTTTATTCAATATACTTATGCCCGTATCCAATCAGTACTTCGTAAGGCTGCTGAACAAGGTATCGAAATCCCAACTGTAATTCCTGCTGGTCTTGAATTGAGTGCCAAGGAAGAAGGCTTGATTCAGATGTTGGCCGACTTCAAGAATACTGTGAAGCAGGCAGGTACGGATTACAATCCGTCGGTTATTGCCAATTATGCATACGATTTGGTGAAGGAATACAACCAGTTCTATCATGACTTCAGCATCTTGCGTGAAGAAAACGAAGCCCTTAAGGTGTTCCGTTTGGCTTTGAGCCAGAATGTAGGAAAGATTGTGAAGCTTGCTATGGGCTTGTTGGGAATTGAAGTTCCGGAAAGAATGTAAATCAATAGATGTCATCCTGAGCAATGCGAAGGATCTGAATACACAAAGTAGATGTTTTCAGATTCTTCACTTCGTTCAGAATGACACTAATTTATAAGCCGAATGGGAAAGAAACAAAAATATTATGTAGTATGGAAAGGTGTCAGTCCAGGAATCTATGATTCTTGGACTGATTGCCAACTACAGACTAAAGGCTATGATGGGGCACAATACAAGTCTTTTGATACCCGTGAAGAAGCGGAACGTGCATTGGCTTCTTCTCCTTTTCAATATATAGGAAAGAATGCTCCCCAAAAAGACGATACTCCCAAGCAATTACCCGAGCACTTTGATATGAATTGTGTGGCAGTGGATGCGGCTTGTAGCGGTAATCCGGGTCCGATGGAATATAGGGGAGTATACTTGTTAACTGGTCAGGAAATCTTTCACTTCGGTCCGGTACATGGCACCAATAATATCGGTGAGTTTTTGGCTATTGTCCACGCTCTTGCTTTGATGAAACAAAAGAATATTTCTTTGTCCATTTATTCGGATAGCCGCAATGCCCTTGCTTGGGTGAAACAAAAGAAGTGTAAGACCAAGTTGGAACGTACTCCTAAGACGGAAGAACTTTTTCAAATGATAGAACGAGCCGAAAACTGGCTCAAAACACACAACTATGCTGATATTCCTATCTTAAAATGGGAAACAGAGGAATGGGGAGAAGTTCCAGCCGATTTCGGACGTAAATAAAAAGTGGATGTGCTGAACACATCCACTTTTTATTTATCTCAATCCATTTAGAATTTCTTCAGATACTTTGAAGGCGGTACCGTGGCGTATACCTTTGGGGAAAGAAACGGAGTCGGATACATCTTCCCAATGTTGCATGTCCTTGGAACGGATAGCACCGTATTTCTTTTGTGTATATTTGTCGAAATAAACATATACATATTCGCCCACTTGGAGTGGTGTAGGACCTTCTGCCCAATAGTCACCGGTAATGGGAGCTGATACTTCGGTAGGGAAGTCAAAAGGCTTATTGTTGGAAGTGATACGCAAATTCTTTTCGGCTGGTGCAGAGTTTTCGTTTTTTACAAACAGATAGAAAGTGTTGTCTTTTTCAAGAATGGCACCATCAATAACAGAGAAACCGGGTTCAAAGAACAATTGGGTATCGCTGAAGGTCTTGAAATCTTTAGTGGTAACATAATATTGGCGATGGTTCAATCCCTTTTCACTTTCAGAAGTAGCTAATTCTGGGAAAGCCCCTGGTACGGTTGATGCCCAGAAAATATAAAATGTTTTGTCTTTCTTATCGTAAAATAATTCAGGAGCCCAAGTGTTTTTGGTTCCTTCAAACTTTTCCATAACAGGGATGTTTTGTTGCTCTGACCAGTTTATCAGGTCTTTAGATGAGGCGTAGCCTATTCCTTGATCCCACCAACCGCTGGTCCATACCATGTGGAAGGTACCTGTTTCGTCTTGCACGATACTGGGGTCGCGCATCAGTTTGTCCTTACCTATTTCGGGTTTCAAGAAAATGCTGTCGCCTTTCAAGGCTTCCCATTTCAAACCGTCCATACTATAAGCTAAATGGAGTCCGTCGCCATTGCCATTAAAGTAGGAAAACAGATAAACGTCTTTGGATTCTTTGGAAGGAGTACATGCACAGAATATCCATGCAATCATTGCTGTAAGAAATAATAGGTTCTTTTTCATGGTTATAATTGTTGATTTTTGACAAAAATACGAAAAACCTCCGTTATTTTGAAAAAGAAATTCTACTTTTGTGTATACATTATTGTTATTGTACATTATGAAGAAGAGGATTACCTTTATTATAAGCTATTTTTTTATTGTCTTTCTTTTGTTTGTTTGCCAGAAACCGTTGTTTATGCTTTATAATGAAGCAATAGATAAGGGATTATCTTTCAATGATTTTTGTCAGGTAATGTTTCATGGAATGAGTCTGGATGCAACGACTGCAGGATATTTGACAGCTTTCCCTTTTCTTTGTGTTTTAGTAAGTATCTGGTTGAAGAAATTTTCATTAAGAAAGATACTGTTGCCCTATTACATTGTGGTTTCTTTTCTCATCTCTTTAGTTTTTGTGGGCGATATGGCTCTGTATCCTTTTTGGGGATTTAAGTTGGATGCTTCTATTTTCTTGTATTTGGATTCGCCCAAGGAAGCGTTGGCAAGTGTATCGACTGGTTTTGTGTTGTTAAGGGTAGTAGTTATCTTGTTGCTTGCTGTCTTTCATGTTTGGTTGATGCGGAAGGTTACGCCGAAACGGTTACAAACTGTGTCTAAAAGAGTGGTAGGAACCGGAGGAATGATACTTTTGGGAGGACTTTTGTTTGTTGTTGTTCGAGGTGGTGTCACAGAATCAACTTCTAATGTAGGACAAGTGTATTTCAGTAATGATCAATTTTTGAATCATTCGGCGGTAAATCCTAATTTCAGTCTGTTGTCTTCTATGGGTAAGTCCAAAGACTTTGCTTCAGAATTCAATTTCTTTGATGAAGAAAAGCGTGCACAATTGTTTGAAGGGCTTTATACTACGGAAGATGGTGATTCCGTAATAAGTGTTCTGAATACCAAGAAACCCAATATCTTGATTATTTTGATGGAGGGAATGGGAGGTGTTTTTGTAGAACCTTTGGGAGGATT
>CAZJFI010000199.1:0-3303 GCA_964545265.1 uncultured Phocaeicola sp. | reverse complement strand
AGCATGGCTGTTATGAAGGGGCATTCCCATGGGTAAAGACTTATGTGTTGGGTGGATTGTTCCGAGCATTCCTGATGTCTCCTAAGCCCTTTAAAGCTACGGATAAATGTACGGCTTGTGGATTATGTGCCAAGAAGTGTCCTGTACATAATTTAAAGGTGGAGGACAAACCGCAATGGGGGAATAATTGTACCATGTGTTTGGCTTGTTATCATGCTTGTCCGCATCATGCCATTGAATACGGTAAGCGTACAAAGAACAAAGGACAATATTCTATTTGATGTTTCTGCGGTTCAGTGCTTGTTGGTACCGGCGGGCATTAGCAGCATGTTGTGCCGATGTTACAGCAAAGTTATGAGTGCCCGAGAAATCCTCCTTGGCGCACATATATAGATAGTTATGATGTGCATGATTCAGTACGCTTTCCAATCCTTGGATGGAAGGAATACGGATAGGACCGGGAGGGAGACCTGCATATTTATAGGTGTTATACGGTGAGTTGACTTCTAAGTGCTTGTAAAGAATACGTCGCAATCCAAAATCTTGTAAACTGAATTTTACGGTTGGGTCGGCTTGCAAAAGCATTCCTCTTTTTAAACGGTTGATGTAAAGACCGGCAACCATAGGCTTTTCGGCATTGACGGCGGTTTCTTCTTCTACAATGGAAGCAAGGGTTGCTACTTCTATCGGGGTAAGTCCGATGGCTTCTGCTTGCTTTAATCGTTTTTCATTCCAAAAGGATTTGTGCTCTTTCAACATTCGTTCGATGAACTTTTCGGTACTCATGTCCCAATATACTTCGTAGGTATTGGGAATGAATAAAGCCGGTAAAGTTTCTTTGGTGTATCCTATTCGGTGAATAAAGCTTGTATCGGCAAGTAGTTGTGCAATTTCTGCTGAGTCAATCATCAATTGGTTGCTTGCATTGCGAGCTATCCTGTCAATGGTGCGAACACTTCCAATAGTCAATCTTACGGGCGTTTGATATCCCATGCTTAACCGTCTTTCCAAATAACGCATGTTGTCGCTTGGCTTGATGGCATACTTACCTGTCTTTAAATGTTGGGCATAGTCATTCTTTTGAGCCAATATTTCAAACCCTTTCATACTTTTGGGGTGGCCGGCTTCGGTTATCTTCTGATAAACAGAATCGATGTTATCGTCCCTGTCTATATATATATATGTAATGTCTGAAAGTTGAAAAGGATGGGAGAAGAACAGGTAATAAATGTTGCCTATCCCTACTATTCCTGCTATAGCCAATACTGCGACAATACTGATTAGTATGTTACGTTTTCTTTTGTCCATCGTACTTTTTTGTGCAAAGATAGGCAAATATCCTGTTTTTTCTCCTTTTTGCTTCTTTTGTCCACCTAAAAAGAAAGAAAAACTTGCAAAAATCATTGATTATTTACTAATTTTGGACAATGAAATGATTTGTTTAAGTAACTATTTATTAATTATAACCATGAAAAAGACAATTGTAGGGTTGGCAATCATGGCGGCTATGCCGATGTTTGCCCAACAGAAAGCAACAATCACTGTTCGTCCCGATGAGGGAAAAGAAATCATTAGCAAGCATATTTATGGTCAGTTTGCAGAACACTTGGGTACATGTATCTATGGTGGTTTGTGGGTAGGTCCGGAATCGAATATTCCTAATACCGATGGCTATCGTAACGATGTGCTTCAAGCATTGATTGATTTGAAGGTGCCTGTACTCCGTTGGCCGGGTGGATGTTTTGCCGATGAATATCATTGGATGGATGGTATCGGTCCAAAGGAAAATCGTCCACGTATGGTGAACAACAACTGGGGTGGAACTGTAGAAGATAATAGCTTCGGTACTCACGAGTTCTTGAACCTCTGTGAAAAGTTGGGTTGTGAACCTTATATCAGTGGTAACGTAGGTAGCGGTACTGTAGAAGAAATGGCGAAATGGGTGGAATACATGACATCCGAACAAGGTAGCCCGATGGCCAAGCTTCGTAAGGAAAACGGTCGTGAAGAGCCATGGAAGGTGAAATTCTTCGGTGTAGGTAACGAAAGCTGGGGCTGTGGTGGTAGCATGCGCCCTGAATATTATTCGGATTTGTATCGTCGTTATGCCACTTATTGCCGCAACTATGATGGTAATCGTCTTTATAAGATTGCCAGTGGTGCATCAGATTATGACTACAATTGGACTGAAGTGTTGATGAAGAATATCGGTCATCAGATGGATGCTGTTTCTTTGCACTATTATACCGTATTGGGTTGGTCAGGTAGCAAGGGCTCTGCTACTAAGTTCAATGAAGAAGACCACTATTGGACCATGGGTAAGTGCTTGGAAATTGAACCGGTTATCAAGAAACACATGGCTATCATGGATAAATATGACCCCAGAAAGCGTATTGCTTTGTTGGTTGACGAATGGGGTACTTGGTTTGATGAAGAACCTGGAACTGTACGTGGCCACCTCTATCAGCAAAACACTATGCGTGATGCATTTGTAGCTTCGTTGACATTGGACGTATTCCATAAGTATACAGAACGTATCAAGATGGCTAATATCGCTCAGATTGCCAATGTACTTCAATCAATGGTGTTGACTAAGGAAGACAAGATGGTGTTGACTCCAACTTACCATGTGTTCCGTATGTACAATGTACACCAAGACGCTACATTCTTGCCTTTGGACTTGAAGTGCGAACGTGAAATTGTACGTGGAGACCGTATCGTTCCTATGGTAAGTGCTACCGCTTCCCGTGATGCTAATGGTGTGATTCACATTTCTTTGTCTAACGTTCATTTGGATGAAGCACAAGAAATTGATATCAATTTGGAAGGTTTGAAGGTGAAGAGTGTTACCGGTGAAATCCTTACATCTAAGAACATTACCGATCACAATACATTCGAGAATCCTAATGTAGTAGCTCCTAAGGCTTTCAATGGTGCCAAGATTGCCAAGGGCGCTTTGAAGGTTACTTTGCCGGCTAAGTCAATCGTTGTATTGGAAGTAAAATAATTTGTGAAATATAAAGGATATCCTTCACATCTTTACGTAACATCTTACGTGAAAATGTGAAGGATATTTTTATTGGTTCACGTCGTTTGGTAAAGTAGAAAACGACGTTTTGTTTAGGGTAACTTGTCGACTACCTTCTTTAGTGAAATGAAAACCTCGGCAACTCAGTTTTTTTAGGTCATTGAAGCATTTTTTTTCTCGCTATGTTTGTCTGTTTCATTATTTTGATTAATTTTGCAATGTGCGGATTGTCTCTTTTGTAGAGAGAATGCAGAAAACAGGCAATATGAGTATGG
>CAZJFI010000198.1:0-3336 GCA_964545265.1 uncultured Phocaeicola sp. | reverse complement strand
AGCGTGGAACTACACCTTATCACCGCATGACATTCAATCTGTTGGGGGAAGACCCGCAATTGTCTTTCGACTTTTAAGCTATTTGTTTCCGGGCCTTGTACGAGCGGTATCCGTAAATTGTTACCACACCGAAGCAAACCAACGGAAGGATGAATGAGAAGTTTACGGCCGGGAATCCGCCGATACTTTCCATATCAATGATCATTCCTTGCAACGGTGGCATCAATGCACCACCTACAATGGCCATCACCAAGAAGGCGGCGCCCAACTTGGTGTCTTGGGTATCTACATTTTCCAAGGCTATACCATAAATGGATGGGAACATGATGGACATGAACAGGCTGATGAGTATCAAGCTATAAAGTCCTACCATACCTTCGATGCAGATGGCGCCAAGGGTGCAGACCGATGCTCCTACCCCAAAGAGGGTGAGCAGGCGTCGGGTATTGACAAACTTCATGATGTAGGTACCGATGAAGCGACCGGAAAGATTGAGCGACATGGCGATGATGTTATACATCTGAGCGGTGGCCTTGTTGATGCCCAAATGGTCGGCATACTGGATGATGAAGGTCCAAACCATGATTTGTGCACCTACATAACATACTTGGGCAAACACGCCTTCGCGGTAGGTTACATTCTTCCACAGATTGGATAATGTTACTTTTACGCTATGAATTTCACCTTCTACGGCTTCTTCTTCGCGAACCTTCGGCATCTTGGTTAGGGCAATCACGATGAATACACAGAGTACCACCAGGCCCAGGGCTACATAAGGATCGCGTATCACAGCCAAGTCGTGTAAACGGATATCGGCTTTCTCGGCTTCGGACAAGGTGTCGAAGATAATCTTACCCGCTTCATCGCGCTTGTCGGAAATGAGATACGGCAATACCAAGAACGAGGCTACGGCCATCCCACTAAGCGAACCTACAGGATTGAAAGCCTGCGCCATGTTCAATCGGCGGGTGGAAGTTTCCTTGTCGCCCAACGAAAGGATGAACGGATTGGCGGTGGTTTCCAGGAAGGCAAGCCCGAAAGTCAGGATATACAAGGAAATGCAGAAGAAAGTAAATTCCTGATAGGCTGCTGCCGGTATAAAAAGGAAAGCTCCTACGGCATACAACCCCAATCCCAACAAAATTCCACTCTTGTAACTGTACTTGCGGATAAAGAGGGCAGCCGGTATAGCCATGGTAGCATAACCGCCATAGAAAGCGAACTGCACCATCGAGGCTTTGGCTACCGAAAGTTCCATCACCGTCTGGAAGGCCGCTACCATGGGGTTAGTTATATCGTTGGCAAATCCCCACAGGGCAAACAAGGAGGTGATGAGTATAAAGGTTATGAGGTACTTCTTAGGTACCAACGGCTTTTTTCCTTTCATGGCTGGGTTTATTTATAAATAGGTCCATAAGTTGCACAAGCTCTGTAATCGGCTCCTTCTTTGTCCATGCCGAATGCATTCCAACTGGCAGGACGGAAAATTTTGTCTTCGGGAACATTGTGCATGCATACCGGAATACGGAGCATGGAAGCTAAGGTGATTAAATCGGCACCGATATGACCGTAGCTGATGGCACCGTGGTTGGCTCCCCAATTGTTCATTACGGAGTAGACATCCTTAAATGGAACTTTGTTTTCATCCAAGCGGGGGACGAACCAGGTGGTAGGCCAGGTAGGGTCGGTACGCATGTTCAGTACTTCAAAAATTTCGGGGTCTACATCTGCGGTCCATCCTTCAGCGATTTGGAGGACTGGGCCTAATCCTTTGATTAAGTTCAAACGGCTCATGGTAACCGGCATGCCTCCTTTCGAAAGGAAGTTGGAAGAGAAACCACCTCCACGGAAATAGTCTCTGTCGGCCGGCAACCAGTTGGTGCTTTTCAGACAAGCTTCAGCATCGGCATCGGTCATTTCCCAACAAGGTTTCATGCAAGGTTCGCCGGCGGCATTGGTGCTGGCACCGGTTGCGTCGAGGGTAGTCGCACCTGAATTGATCAAGTGAATCATACCGCCGGATGCCAATCCGGTCAGTTCCTTGCCGGTAACACGTTTTACGGCTTCGGGACTCCAATAGGTACGAACGTCGCTGAACATTTGTCCGCAACCGGTCAGTAATTTACCGAAGAGCATGGCTACTCCATTGCAAGCATCATTTTCTGTTGCCAGTACGTAAGCTTCGCGAATACCGTTCCAATCAAAGGTACTGCACATCAAAGCTTCGCTGAAGTCGCCATTGGGTTTCCAGTCGGTCCATTGACGTTGTCCTTGGAAACCTGCAGCAATGGCATTGTGCCCGATGGCTTCTTCCTTGAATCCCAATTCCTGTAATCTTGGATTACCGAGCATCAAATCACGGATAATGAGTGTCATCTTCACTACAAAATCCCAGTCGGCATCCTTGCCGGTGCGGTCCTTCTGCTTTTCGGGGCGGTTCTTGTCCCATCCTTCTTTGGTCTTGCAGTATTTTTCGGTCCATTCCATGGCCTTCTTGTATTCTTCCGGGTCGTAGATACCTTCTTCCATACGGCGGAGTATTTCTGTTTCGTCTACGCTTTCGTTGCGCATACCCAAGTATTCCTGGAAGAAATTCTGGTCGACTATACTACCGGCTATACCCATACACTGACTACCAATGGACAGATAGCTTTGTCCACGCATCTGTGCTACGGAAATGGCGGCACGTGCCCAACGAAGAATCTTTTCGGCTACATCGGCGGGGATACTATTGTCGTCCAGGTCTTGCACATCATGTCCGTAGATGCCAAACGCCGGCAAACCTTTTTGAGCATGACCGGCCAAAACAGCTGCCAAGTAAACAGCGCCCGGTCGCTCAGTACCATTGAATCCCCAAACGGCCTTGGGCCAATGAGGATGCATGTCCATAGTTTCGGAACCGTAACACCAACAAGAGGTTACGGAAATGGTAGCGCCTACCCCTTCGCGCTCGAATTTGGCTTGGCAAGCAGCAGCTTCGCCTACTCGGCCAATGGTACTGTCGGCTATGACACATGCTACCGGAGTACCGTCGCTATATCTAACATGAGTGGAAATCAGTTCGGCTACGGCTTTGGCCAGACTCATGGTCTTTTCTTCCAAGCTCTCGCGTACACCGCCTTGGCGGCCATCAATGGTGGGACGAATCCCAATCTTAGGATAATTCTTCATGATATACATTTGTTTGATTATACATTCATAATGGAAAAATTTGCTGTACAAAGGAATGCAAATTAATCTTGAACACCAATGTGAGAAAGCATGTTGTAGAACATAATGCCGATATAAGCCTATTGAATGTCGTTTTAGTAAGGTATAAAAAACGTTAGTGGAGGT
>CAZJFI010000197.1:0-3341 GCA_964545265.1 uncultured Phocaeicola sp. | reverse complement strand
TTCTTTAAAACCTGAATATTTTAAGAGGATGTGTTTTTGCACATCCTCTTTTTTAGTATAGTGTCATCCTGAGCAATGCGAAGGATCTGATTACATCCACTTTATGTACACAGATTCTTCGCATTGCTCAGAATGACACTAAAAAAAATATACAATTACACAAAAAAGAATTATCTTTGCATCGATGGAAAAATTTGAGGTAAACATATTAGGTTGCGGTTCCGCTTTGCCCACTACCCGACATTTCTCTTCGTCGCAAGTAGTGAACATACGCGAAAAACTCTTCATGATAGATTGTGGCGAAGGAGCACAATTACAGCTTCGTCGTTCCAAACTGAAGTTTACCCGCCTCAACCATATCTTTATCTCCCACCTGCATGGCGACCATTGTTTTGGACTGATGGGCCTCATCTCCACTTTCGGTCTATTGGGAAGAACAGCCACCCTCCACATCTATGCGCACGAAGAACTGGAAAGATTGCTGCAACCGCAACTCGACTTCTTTTGCAAAGGGATGACTTACGAAGTAAAGTTTCATCATATAGACCCTACAAAGGCCGAAATGATATACGAAGACCGTTCGGTCAGCGTCACCACCATTCCTTTGCGCCATCGCATCCCTTCATGTGGTTTCCTGTTCCAAGAAAAGAAGACGCCAAACCATATCATCCGCGATATGATTGACTTCTATCAAATTCCTGTATTCGAACTGAACCGCATCAAGAACGGAGCCGATTACGTATGCCCCGATGGCACTGTAGTTCCCAACAACCGGCTCACTACCCCATCGGCCGAACCTCGTAGTTATGCCTACTGCTCGGATACCCTTTACCAACGGAATATCCTACCGTTAATAAAAGGAGTGGATTTGCTTTTCCACGAAGCCACCTTCATGCACGAAGATGCCGCCCGTGCCAAAGAAACCTTCCACACCACCACCCTACAAGCTGCAGAAATTGCCCGCGATGCCGAAGTCAAGCAACTGGTTATCGGACACTTTTCAGCCCGCTATGAAAACGAAGCTCTGTTGCTGGAAGAAACTCAAAGCCTCTTCCCCAATACTTTGTTGGCCAAAGAAAACCTAAGAATCACCCTATAACCCCTTGCAGATGAAGAATTACAACGAAAAAGAAATAATAGCTCTTCTGCAAGAGCCCGAACACCAACGGAAAGCCTTTGAATGTATCGTCAACGAATACAGCGAACAACTCTACTGGCAAATCAGACGAATGGTTCTTTCGCACGACGATGCCAATGACATTCTACAAAATACATTCATCAAAGCTTGGCTGAACATTGAATATTTCCGGGGAGATGCCCAAATGTCTACCTGGCTTTATCGCATAGCCTTGAATGAATGTCTTACCTTCTTTAACAAGCAACGGGCCAACACCCAGTTGTCCATAGACGCCAATAACGCAGAAATAGTAAGCAAACTGGAAGGCGATCCCTATTTTGATGGTGACGAAATACAAAAGACTTTCCTGAAGGCTATCCAATCTCTACCCGAGAAACAACGGATGGTTTTTAACTTGAAATATTTCAAGGAAATGAAATACGAAGACATCTCCCAAATCTTAGGCACAAGTATCGGAGCCTTAAAAGCTTCATATCACCATGCCGTAAAAAAAATAGAAGCATTTTTTAAAGAGGAAGATTTAAACCTTTGAAACCTAAATGAATCTAATAGATAGAGGAAATACGTATGAAAGAAGAAAACAAAATACTCAGTAAAGTTGGAACAAAGAACCCGTTCAAGGTTCCCGACGGTTACTTTACTGACTTTACCCAAGAGCTGATGAGCAAGCTGCCCGAAAAGGAAATGCAGTTTGCTTCCCAAGAAATTACCTTGTGGCAACGGGTAAAGCCATGGATATACATGACTGCCATGTTTTGTGGCATAATGCTTTCCGTTCGAATATTCGTAGGAAATCCCCAAGACATTGATTCCCTTCAATTGGTAGAAATGGAAAATATGTCGGACGAAGATTGGGAAAACATAAGCACCCCCTCTTTTGTAGACGACTATTCCCTCTATCAGTTCCTGACCGATGCAGAAGAATATTATGATTAAAAGATAAAAAGATGAAAAGATATTATATACTCCTCATAACCTTATGCATTAGTTTCACCACTTTTGCACAAGAAAGATTATCGAAAGAAGAATTTCAAGCCAAGAAAAGAGAATACATGAGCGAAAAAGCGGCACTCACTCCAGAGGAAGCCGACAAGTTCTTCCCCCTCTATTTCGAGCTTCAAGAAAAGAAGGAAGCCACCAACAGAAAGGCCTGGCAAAAAGCCAAGCTAAAGGAAGAGACCGCTACAGATGCCGATTACGAAGCCGCTGTAGATGGTTTTATTGAAGCACAAATCCAGAACAGTATGTTGGACAAGGATTTTGTCCAGAAGTGCAGGACCTTCCTTTCTGCCCCAAAGATATACAAACTCTATCGGGCAGAAATCAAGTTCCACCGCAATATGCTGAAAATCATGCATAAGAATCAGAATAAGAAATAAAGTGGATGTGTTTTTCAACACATCCACTTTATTTCTTATTCTGATTCTTTTTTCTTTGCTTCATTCCAGAGAGCATCCATTTCTTCCAACGTCACATCCTTCAGATTCATGCCCGTCTTAATGGTATGTTCCTCCACATAATTGAACCTACGGATAAACTTCTGGTTGGTACGTTCCAGCGCATTGTCGGGATTAATCTTATACAGACGGGCCGCATTCACCAAGCTGAACATCACATCTCCAAATTCCGCTTCAGCCTTATCCTTGTCCATATTCTCCACTTCCGCTTCAAACTCGCTTATCTCCTCTTTCACCTTCTTCCAGATGTCCTTCCGGTCTTCCCAGTCAAAGCCCACATTCCGTGCCTTGTCCTGCACCCTGTAAGCCTTTATCAACGAAGGGAGTGATGCAGGTACCCCACTCAGCACCATCTTGTTGCCATCCTTTTCCTTCATTTTTATCTGCTCCCAGTTTTCGCTTACCTTTTCGGGAGTATCAGCATTCGCCTCACCAAACACATGCGGATGGCGGAAGATGAGCTTCTCGCAAAGACGGTCGCACACATCCTTCATGTCAAAATCCCCTTTCTCGCTACCTATCTTAGCATAAAAGGCCACATGTAGCAATACATCACCTAATTCCTTGCAAATCTCCTTCTTGTCATCACGAATCAAAGCATCACACAGTTCGTATGTTTCTTCTATGGTATTGGGGCGCAAGCTCTCGTTAGTCTGCTTTCTGTCCCACGGACATTTTTCCCGCAGTTCATCCAATATATCCAGAAACCGTCCAAAGGCTTCCATCTGTTCTTTTCTTGTATGCAT
>CAZJFI010000196.1:0-3373 GCA_964545265.1 uncultured Phocaeicola sp. | reverse complement strand
ATATTTGCCTTGCGGTTTCTCTTCTTGTAGAGCCAATTTCAGCGCCTCAACATCTGTATAATGCTCGAATGAAGTATCCACCTTAGCAAATTCGGCACCTACCAGTATTATACGTTCAAAGCCACACGTATGCAACATGGAGACTACTTTACCATGTTCCTCCAAACTACTTTCGCCCAACTCTTTCATGTCTCCCAAAACAGCTACTTTATGAGGCACATCCATCAGACGGAAGTTTTCCAATGCTGCTGCCATACTGGTAGGGTTCGCATTATATGCATCGACTATCAGTTTATTATGTTCTGTCTCAGTCAGCTGTGAACGATTATTACTAGGGATGTACGTTTCCAAGGCTTGACAAATATCTCTTGTCGGAACTTCAAAATGACATCCAACCGTTAAAGCAGCCAACGCATTTTTTATATTATACGATCCAATCAAATGTGTCTGTACCTGACAGGTTTCATTTTGATACTTCCACTCAAAAGCCAAGAAAGGGGCACATTCTTTCAATTGACCCTCCACCATCAAGCCTTCGCTGCCCGTCATGCCATAATACATCGGATGCAAGCCATGTGCTATACCACATAAATGTTCATTATCTTTATCCAGAAAAACAAGTTTGTCGGGTGTAGTACGTAGATAATCATACAATTCGCCTTTGGTTTTCACCACTCCTTCGAAGGAACCGAATCCTTCCAAGTGTGCCTTTCCCACATTGGTTATCAAACCGCAATCGGGATGTACGATATTAACCAACGTACGGATTTCACCCGGATGGTTGGCCCCCATCTCTATTACCGCCAACTCATGTTCTTTAGTCAAGCGCAACAGCGTCAATGGCACTCCAATATGATTATTCAGATTACCTTTCGTATACAATACATGATATTTTTGTTGAAGAACCGTAGCTATCAATTCTTTCGTTGTTGTCTTTCCATTGGTACCTGTAATACCAATAATCTTTGTCCCCATTCTTTTCCGATGCTCATGCGCCAATTGCTGTAAGGCTTCCAAACAATCAGGAACCAATAAGATATTCGGATTACCTTCATCCGCATACTCCGCCTCATCAACCACCGCATAACGGCATCCTTTCTCCAAAGCCTGGGCTGCAAAAGCATTTCCATTGAACGATTCTCCCTTCAAAGCGATAAACATAGAACCTTGAGGGCAATTACGACTATCGGTAGTTACCCCATTGCATGCTTTAAAACAATTATATAACGTAATTATATCCATTTATTTCCTAATTTATCAGATTGAGGGCAAATATAACAGAAAAAATAGTATCAAAGCACGAAAAGTTCAAGAATTCTGCTTACTTTTGTCACAATCAAAGAAGACAAGATGCATATGGGAACCAACAATTTTCTGACAATCAATGTAAACGGTCAGCTGATGGAGCTGCAACGTCCCCAAGTCATGGGGATATTAAACATTACCCCCGACTCGTTTTATGCCGGTAGCCGGAAACAAACTGAGGCCGATATTCTTAGCCGTACCCGTCAGATATTGGAAGAAGGAGCCTCCATTATCGATATAGGCGCTTACTCATCTCGTCCTAATGCCGAGCACATCAGTCCCGATGACGAGATGCAACGTTTGCGTACCGCCTTACATCTTATCAACCGTGATTTCCCCGATGCCGTTATCTCTATCGACACCTTTCGCGCTGATGTAGCCCGCATGTGTGTAGAAGAATATGGAGCTGCTATCATCAACGACATATCTGCCGGTCAGATGGACGAACAGATGTTCACTACCATCGCCCAACTGGGAGTTCCTTACATCATCATGCACATGCAGGGAACCCCACAAGACATGCAGACAAACCCACACTATGAGAATCTTCTGAAAGAAGTGTTCTTTTATTTTTCCGAAAAGGTACAAAAGCTACGAGATTTGGGAGTAAAAGACATCATTCTTGACCCCGGATTTGGATTTGGAAAGACATTGGAGCACAACTACCAGTTGATGAATCACTTGGAAGAGTTCAGTGTCTTCGAACTCCCCTTCTTAGTAGGTATTTCCCGAAAATCCATGATATACAAACTTTTAGGAAGCACACCCGAGGAAGCATTGAATGGTACATCCATATTAAACACCATTGCCTTGCTAAAGGGAGCCAACCTTTTACGAGTACACGATGTCAAGGCCGCAACCGAAGCCATAGCCATCGTACAGAAAATGAAATCCTGCAACGCCTTTTAACCACTAAATAGTAGAAAAATGTTTATAGATTTTAATATAAAAGACCTGATCGATATCCTTTTGGTAGCCTTCTTGCTTTATCAAACCTACCGTTTGATGAAAGACTCTGGCTCTATCAACATCTTTATTGGTATTTTGGTCTTTATCGGATGTTGGCTGGTAGTTTCCCAAGTACTCGAGATGCGTCTATTAGGCTCCATATTCGACAAATTGGTCAGTGTCGGAGTCATTGTGCTCATCGTCCTATTTCAAGATGAGATTCGCAGATTCCTTGTCAACTTAGGTTCACACAAGCGATGGGGAAGTATCTTCCGCTTCCTAACCAACACCAAGCAGGAGAAAGTTGAAAAGACCGACATCATGCCTATAGTAATGGCTTGCATGAATATGAGCAAGAGCAAAACCGGAGCACTCATCGTCATTGAAAAGAACATGCCGCTTAACGATATTGTCCGCACCGGCGAAACCATCTATGCTCAAATCAACCAGCGATTAATAGAAAACATATTCTTCAAGAACAGCCCATTGCACGACGGAGCCATGGTTATCAGCCACAAGCAGATAATAGCTGCCGGCTGCATTCTTCCGGTAGCACACGACATGAACATTCCCAAGGAATTAGGTCTCCGCCATCGTGCAGCTTTGGGAGTATCCCAAGAAACCGATGCCTTGGCCATCATTGTGTCCGAAGAAACCGGAGGCATCTCCATCGCCTATAAAGGACAATTCCAACTTCGCCTTACCCCCGAAGAGTTGGAACGTATTCTGACAAAAGAGAATTGATTCACGTTATTATACCCATTCCATCAAAAAGCATTTTTTAATGACATCTGTCATGCTTGTAGTCTCGTCTTAAGGTGAGACTACTTTCACCCGTCTATGAAACACCTTTCACCCCTACACGAGACTACTTTCGTGGCATCACATTTGTACTCTCATAGGAAGGTGAGAGTATAAACAGGGCTTCAAGTGTTCAACAACATAAAGTTTTTAAGTTCTTTAAACGAAAATAATAACGTTTTTGCCATGTGGATATGACAATATTTACCTATTTTTGCAGAACGAAAAACAACGTAGCTGAAATCTTATACAAAAAACATTAATAATATGGATTTAATTTCTCAAATCGTTGAACGTGCGAAAGCCAACAAACAACGCA
>CAZJFI010000195.1:0-3400 GCA_964545265.1 uncultured Phocaeicola sp. | reverse complement strand
ATCAACAAGACTCGTTTTGCCGAAAGTGGGGCGGTTGCAGCTGCGGCCTTTTTCGATCCTACCAAACCGGTTTATAACGATAGCGGTCGGTATAACGGATATTGGACTTGGGAAACTACAGCCGAAACCGATGGAGTTACCCAATACTATCCCAATACATTGGCCAGTGTCAATCCGTTGGCCATGTTGGAACAATATAACAATCATGGAAAGACCTCGCGTAGCTTGGGTAATCTGCAACTGGATTATAAAGTGCATGGTTTGGAAGCTTTACGCGCCAATCTGAATTTAGGTTATGATGTAGCCAAGAGTACCGGAAGCCGTTTTGATACACCCCATTCACCACAAGCTGCGTTGAATACTACTTTCAAGGACATTGGTCAAGGGGCCACTTGGAATAGTTTACGCCGTAACCTCTTGTTGGATTTCTATCTGAACTATAACAAGGAATTTGCTTCCATTCATAGTCGTATGGATGCCATGGTCGGTTATTCCTGGCAACATTTCTATCAATCTGATTTTGATATCACCAAGTCCAATCCAACCGAAAATGGAGTCAAAGAGGGCTGGACTTATGATGAAGCCGAAGGACGCTTCATACAGGACGGTTATCATCGCATCCCGAAGGAAAACTATTTGGTGTCATTCTTTGGTCGTCTGAACTGGCATTTCATGGATCGTTATCTGTTGACGGCTACGTTGCGTCGTGATGGTTCTTCTCGTTTCAGTGACAACAACCGATGGGGTGTATTCCCTTCTGTAGCCTTGGCTTGGACTATCTCTGAAGAGCCTTGGATGAAAAGCACCCGTGATGTACTTTCCAACTTGAAACTTCGTTTGGGGTATGGGGTAACCGGTCAGCAGGAGATAGGCGACTATTTGTATATGCCTACCTATTCGTTGGGTAGCAATCCTACGGGGCAATACCTCAATTCTTATCTGTTGAAACCTAATGGATACAGCCCCGATTTGAAGTGGGAGGAAACCACTACTTATAATATTGGGTTGGACTTCGGGATCTTGAACAACCGCATCAGTGGTACCTTGGAGTATTACGAAAAGCAGACCAAAGATTTATTGAATAGTGTGAGTGCTCCGGCCGGAACCAATTTCACGAACATCATTACGGCTAATGTAGGTGAAATGAAGAATCAAGGAGTGGAATTCAATGTACAGGCAGTTGCCATTCAAACCAAGGACTTTTCTTGGGATTTGGGTTATAACATCACATGGAACAAGAGTAAGATTACCAAACTGACCGCTACCTATAATCCCGATTATCCGGGTATAGCGGCCGGTAATGCTCCTTTTGCTACGGGGACTACCATCCAATATCATCAGGTGGGCTATGCTCCTTCTACGTTCTATTTGTATCAGCAAGTGTACGATGAGCAAGGTCATCCTATACAGAATGCCGTGGTAGACCGTAACCACGATGGCGAAATTACCCAGGCCGACCAATACTTCACCGGAAAGAGTCCCATGCCGAAGGTATTTATGGGCTTTAATTCCCAATTCAAGTATAAGAACTGGGACTTGGGCTTCAACTTGCGAGCCAATTTCGGGAACTATGTATTCAATGGGTTTGCGGCCGATCATACCACTTTGGCTCACTTCAACAATCAAGGCTTCATCAGTAACTATTACAAAGATGCCGGTATGTATGGATTTACGCACATGTCCGAGAATTACCAGAAGACCAGCGACCTCTATTTGGAGAATGCCTCTTTCCTGAAAATGGATAACTTGACACTGGGCTATTCGTTCGACAAGTTCTTTACCGACAAGATCTCGGGACGAGTGAGCTTCTCCATTCAGAATGTATTTACCATTACTAACTATACGGGACTTGATCCGGAATGCTCGGCCATCGATTCAAACATCTGGCCGCGTCCTAAGACTTTTACCGTAGGGTTGAACTTGAACTTTTAATATCGAACTATGAAACAATTGAGATACATAATACCTATGATGTTGTTAGGTGCTACTGCCTGCACCAACGACCTTCATGTAGAACCGTTGGATCCTACGGTCTCTACAGCCAATCGTGTCTATAGTGATGCCGCCAACTATGAAAAGGCATTATTCAAGATTTACTCCGTATGGGCACTTTCCGGACAGGATGGTGCCGGAGGTTCGGACATATCAGAACTGGATGCCGGTAATACGGTTTTGTTCCGTAGTTGGTTTACTTTGCAGGAACAGACCACTGATGAGATGAAGAATTCCTGGAGCGACCCTTGGTGTCTCGACATCAACGGCATGACTTGGGGTACTACCAAGAACGAACCTATAGAAGGAGTGTACCAACGTTGTATGTTCATTGTGGCCTTGAGCAACGAGTTTCTGAAGAATATACCCAATGCACCTTCCGAAGTCAACAAGGAACAGTTTGCGGCCGAGGCCCGTTTCTGTCGTGCTTTGGCCTATTATACCTTGCTCGATTTGTTTGGTATACCACCTTTCATTACGGAGCAGAACTATTCCATCAATCCCAGTCAGTTGGAACGCCCTGCCTTGTTCAATTGGATTGAGGGCGAATTGCTCGGTATCAGAGACTCCCTACCTGCTCCCCGCCAGGGAGAATATGGTAGAGCAGACCAAGCGGTAGTGGATGCATTGCTGGCTCGCATGTACCTCAATGCCGAAATCTATACCGGCACCGCCCGATATACCGATTGCTTGTCGGCTTGTAACCGGATAATAGCCGGAGGATACCAATTGGCAGAGAATTATGCCCAACTGTTCATGGCCGATAATGGTCAGAACCCCTTGGCCAATCGGGAGATAATCTTCCCGGTATGTTTTGATGGAAGCACCACCCAGTCCTATGGTATGGCCGCTGTTATCCTCGGCTCCCGTAGTAGCAGTGAGTTTGCCGAAGTGCCTGCCGGCATCGGGGGTGGTTGGGACGGTTTTCGTGGTACTCCCCGTTTGGTGCGTATGTTTCAGTATCAGGACAACGAATATCCTCAGGCCGATGAGATACTCGACAAGCGTGGTATCTTTTTCGACAAGAACCGAAGCATAGACATCACCACTTCGGTAACAGGCACCTTTACTACCGAAGGGTGGGCCGTGTACAAGTATACCAACTTGCAGAGCAATGGCCAACCGGGCAAGAACTCTACCTTCCCCGATACCGATTTCCCCATGTTCCGATTGGCTGATGTCTATCTGATGTATGCCGAAGCAGTCGCCCGTGGTGGACAAGGAGGTAATGTTGCCACGGCGGTGAGCTATATTAATGCCCTCCGTCAGCGAGCCTATGGCGATAATTTCCATAACATCACCGAAAGCTGGTTGTACGAAAACAATCTGCAGAACATCCTCGACGAACGGTGTCGGGAACTCTATTGGGAAGGGGTGCGCCGTACCGACCTTATCCGCTATGGCCTGT
>CAZJFI010000194.1:0-3411 GCA_964545265.1 uncultured Phocaeicola sp. | reverse complement strand
ACCAGTTGCCGAGCATTTCGAACATGGTGTGGTGGTAGGTATCGTGACCTACTTCTTCCAAGTCGTTGTGCTTACCACTTACGCGGAGGCACTTCTGTGAGTCTGCTACTCTTTTATATTTCGCCGGAGCATTACCCAAGATAATATCCTTGAACTGGTTCATCCCTGCATTGGTGAACATCAAAGTGGGGTCGTCCTTAACGACCATCGGAGCCGAAGGCACGATTTGGTGACCTTTTGACTCGAAAAAGCTTTTGAAAGAATCTCTAATTTCTTTAGCTGTCATCATTGCTTATATAGTCTTGTAGTTAATATTCTCGAAAATGATTTGCAAAGATAATTGGTTTTATTAATTTTGTCGCTAAGTTTGGTGCAAAACTTTGAGGCAACGAGCCTTAAAAACTTAAAAAACAGTATTGAATGCGTAAAGTCTACTATATCTATAACCCGAAGACCCGCACTTACGATCGGATTTATCCTACCGTAAAGCAACGTGCATGGAGTATTGCCCGCCGTTTGTTTGTGGGGATGGGCTTGGGGGCAGCCAGCTTTATTCTGCTGCTTTGGATTTTCGGCTCTCCTTCCGAAAAAGAGCTCCGTATCGAAAATTCCCGTTTGTTGGCTCAATACAATGTGCTTTCCCGTCGCCTGGATGAGGCTTTGGGGGTAATGGGTGACATTCAGCAACGTGATGATAACCTCTATAGGGTGGTGTTGCAGGCCGACCCGATTGCCGATGCTGTGCGTAAAGCCGGTTATGGGGGAACCAATCGTTACGAAGAACTGATGGATATGGCCAACTCGGACTTGGTGGTGAATACTACCCAAAAGATGGATATGCTCGACCGCCAATTGTATATCCAGTCACAATCGTTCGACGAAGTGGTGGCCCTATGTAAAGAGCATGATGATATGTTGAAGTGCATTCCGGCTATCCAACCGGTTTCAAATAAGGACTTGAAGCAGACAGCCTCGGGATACGGAACCCGTATAGACCCTATCTATAAGACTACCAAGTTTCACGAAGGCATGGACTTCTCGGCCAACATTGGTACACCCATTTATGCTACGGGTAACGGTACGGTGACCAAAGCCGGATGGCAAAGTGGATATGGTAGGGTAGTGATTATCAATCACGGTTATGGTTACGAAACGCTCTATGCCCACATGAATAAGATTGGTGTACGGGTAGGACAGAAGGTTGTACGCGGTGAAACCATTGGTGAAGTGGGAAATACAGGAAAAAGTACCGGTCCCCATCTGCACTATGAAGTACATGTAAAAGGTCGGGTGGTAAATCCGGTAAACTATTACTTTATGGACTTGAATGCTGAAGATTATGACCGTATGATTCAAATTGCGGCCAATCATGGTAAAGTATTCGATTAAAAATAAGGATGTTATGGCATATAATCCCAATAAGGAACTGAAAATGTATTATTCCATTGGTGAGGTGGCGAAGATGTTTGGTGTAAACGAGTCATTGCTTCGCTACTGGGAGAAGGAATTTCCCATCATTGCTCCCCGTAAGGCCGGTGGAAATGTGCGTCAATACCGCAAGGAAGACATTGAGAATATCCGATTGATTTATCATTTGGTCAAGGAAAAGGGAATGACTTTGCAAGGAGCTAAACAACGATTGAAAACCAGTCGTGAAAAGACCATCAGTTCTTCGGAAGTGGTGGCACGTTTGAAGGTTGTCCGTGAGGAATTGGTTGCATTGCGTAGTGCATTGGATTACCTTACATAACCGACTTATCCGAAAATACTTAATCTAAATAAACTAACATGAAAAAGTTTTTATTCTTAATCCTGTCGATGTTGTTCATTACATCACAGGCTCAGACTGCGAGAAAATTTACAATTGATCTAACTGATGACGGTAAGGCACAAATGGTTTGTTTCCTTCCTGAAATCCCGTCGGGCAAAGCCATTGTGGGAGTACCGGGAGGCGGATACTCCATGTTGTCCAATACCCATGAGGGCTATTTGGCTTCCGAATGGTTCAACAAGCGTGGCATCTCCTACTTCGTGGTGAACTACCGCCTGCCAAACGGTGACCGTAGCCTCCCTATAGGAGATGTGGAGAAGAGTATAAGCATTGTGCGCGATTCGGCTGCCGTATGGAACATTCATCCACACGATGTGGGCATCATGGGCTTCTCTGCCGGAGGGCATTTGGCTTCGGTTATCTCAACTCATTCCGATTATGAGGTGCGCCCCGATTTCACTATTTTGTTCTATCCGGTCATTTCGATGGACGAACGGGTAACACACAAGTATTCCTGCCGTAATTTCCTGGGCGAAGAAGGACAGAAGGACAAAGATTTGGTACACCGTTTCTCTACCCAAAATGCGGTAAGGCGTCACCTCACTCCACCCGCACTTATCATTTCGGCTAACGACGACCGTCTGGTTCCCTTTGTAACCAATGGACTGGCTTATTATACAGCCATGCGTAAAGCCGGTAATGAATGTACCATGCATGTCTATCCTACAGGCGACCATGGTTTCGGTTTTGGTACTTGGTTCAAGTATCACGATCAATTGCTGACCGATTTGGGAGTTTGGTTGGACAACTTGCAGACACCGGCTCCTGATGCTATTCGCGTAGCTTGTATTGGCAATAGTATTACCGACGGAAGTGGTATAGATATGGCATCCATGCATGGCTATCCTGCTTCGTTGCAACAATTGTTGGGAAAAGAATATTGGGTGAAGAACTTTGGAGTAAGTGGACGCACGATGCTGAATAAAGGCGACCGCCCGTATATGAATGAAATGGCTTGGCGCGATGCCTTGGCTTTCCAGCCGGATGTGGTCGTGATTAAATTGGGAACCAACGATTCAAAACCCCAGAACTGGCAGCATGGTGCCGAGTTCAAGCAAGATTTGGTGCAGATGATTACCGAACTTTGTCCGGAATTGGCCCAATTGCCGAAGAACAAGAAAAAGCGTGCAAAGGCTCTGGCCGAAGCAAAGACCCAAATTTTCCTTTGCACACCTATCCCAGCCTTCAAGTCTATGTGGAACATCAACGACTCGGTCATAGTAAATGGAGTCATTCCTGTTCAGCAAGAAGTGGCCAAAGAATATGGTCTGCAAGTGATAGACCTCCACACCCTCTTTGCCAATGATGGTGACAAAATGCTAAACGATGGTATACACCCCAATGCAGATGGTGCACGTCGTATGGCAGAAATCATAGCGGATGCGTTGAAAGGAAAGTAAAACAATCGTCCATCATTGCGATACGCTAATGGTGTATTAAGAAATAGCCGTCCGAAGGGGGTGCTTCAGACGGCTATTATTGTATCACACCTCTTTCACCTCGTAGCACGGGCACTCCTTGCGTACTCCCGGCAAGTCGCGGTGCCCCACTATCCGGGCTTCGGGGTAGTCCTCCTTCAG
>CAZJFI010000193.1:0-3421 GCA_964545265.1 uncultured Phocaeicola sp. | reverse complement strand
CACAAATATAAGACAAAAAATAGGAAGTATTTTGTGGAAATCTAAAAAATATTTCGTCTATTTGCAACCAAAAGCAGTTATGCTTACGTCTAATGCATAGAAAACAATAAAAATAAGTATATAATCATGAAACATTTAGTTTTAACCGCAATTGCCCTTTTGGTAAATACTTTACCCGGCATGGCAAGCCACGTAAGTTTTGGAGAGCTTGATGGGAGCTATATTGCCGCTTTGTCCATCATCATGATATTTGGGCTTCCCATCTTCATCGTGGCACTTCTCCTCTACTTCGGTTACAAGAACAAGCAAGCCAAATACAAGTTGGCATCCGAAGCCTTAGCTGCCGGTAAAGAAGTACCCGAGAACTTGTTCAAGAACAATCCACAAAAGGAAAACGTCGATGTGCTTCAAAAAGGTATCAAGAATGTATTCTTAGGAATCGGACTTGGTGTATTCCTTTGGGTACTGACAGAAGAAAAAGGAATTGCCGCTATCGGTTTTTTGATATTCTGTATCGGGATGGGACAAGTCGTGATAGCTTATGTTACACGTGAACGCACTCCCGAAATCAAATCTCCAAACAAACCTTTCATTCAAATGCATGAAGACAAGGATGGTACCCGACACATCAAAGTGGGTGGTATAGAAATGAAAAAGGAGAAGAACGACGGAAACGAATAAGCAATGAGCCAACTCAACGACATAGCGTTGGTAGCACAAGTTGTCGTACTTGGCAACAAACGGGCCTTTGATACATTGGTAAAAAAGTATCAATCGCCCGTCAGGCGCTTTTTCCTACATCAGACATTAGGCGATGAGGAACTGAGCGACGACTTGGCACAAGAAACATTCATCAAAGCTTATACGAATTTGGCATCGTTTAAAAATCTCTCAAACTTCAGCACTTGGTTATTTAAAATTGCATATAATATTTTTTATGACTATATTCGCAACCGAAAAGAAACCTCCGGGTTAGAAGATTGGGAAGTGGATGCCACTTATCAAACGGAGCAAAAGCGTATAGGGGAAGAGATGGACATCTATCGGGGACTGTCTTTATTGAAGGAAGCCGAGCGGATGTGTATCACCCTCCGTTATATGGAGGACTTGTCGGTAGATAAGATTGCGAGCATAACGGGAATGCCCTCGGGTACCGTCAAATCGCACTTGTCGAGAGGAAAAGAAAAACTTGCCAACTTCTTAAAACAAAATGGTTATGAATAGAAATGATGAACAACTGATAAGCAGCTTCATGAAAGCCAACAAACAGGAGTTGGCCGACAATGGCTTTTCACGCCGAGTGATACGCAAGCTACCGGTATCGGCCAAGGTATGGTCGGATATACTAACAGCGGTATGCGTGATTCTTAGTTGCGTATTGTTGGTGGTGTTCGACGGATTCAATGTCATCTTCCAATCCATCCGCGAGGTTGTTCAAAACCAATCCATGGAAATAATGAACAGTAACCTCCAAACATTGCTCGTGGCATTTGCCACCCTCTCATTCCTTTGTATACGGAGTGTATGGACAATTAAGGAGTAACTTTAAAATACAGTCGACTCATGAAACAATACTTAGATTTATTGGACCGCATCATGACAGAAGGTGTCCGCAAGGAAGACCGTACAGGTACCGGTACCATCAGTGTATTCGGCCATCAGATGCGTTTTAATTTGGAAGACGGGTTTCCGCTTCTTACCACCAAGAAACTACACCTCAAGTCCATTATACACGAACTTCTTTGGTTCTTGAAAGGAGATACCAACGTCAAGTATCTACAGGAAAATGGCGTCCGCATTTGGAATGAGTGGGCCGACGAGAATGGCGATTTAGGCCACATCTATGGTTATCAGTGGCGTTCATGGCCCGATTATAACGGAGGTCACATCGACCAGATAAGCGAAGTGATTGATCAAATCAAGAACAATCCGGATTCACGTCGTATCATTGTCAATGCGTGGAATGTAGCCGACTTGGGTAACATGAACCTTCCTCCATGCCACATGTTCTTCCAATTCTATGTGGCCGATGGCAAGTTGAGCCTGCAAATGTACCAACGTAGCGCCGATACATTCTTAGGTGTACCGTTCAATATCGCATCGTATGCCTTGTTGCTCATGATGATGGCACAAGTAACCGGCTTGAAACCCGGCGAATTTATCCATACTACCGGCGATACGCACTTGTATGTAAACCATTTGGAACAAGTACAATTGCAGCTTACCCGTGAGCCAAGAGCATTGCCTAAGATGAAAATCAATCCGGATGTAAAGAACATCTTCGACTTTAAATACGAAGACTTCGAATTGGTTGATTATGATCCACACCCACACATTAAAGGAGTAGTTGCCGTATAAGTTATGAAAATAAACATCATTGTAGCCATAGCAAAGAACAACGCCATAGGGTTCGAGAACAAACTCCTCTATTGGCTTCCCAATGACTTGAGACGTTTCAAGGCATTGACCACCGGCCATACCATCATTATGGGAAGAAAAACATTCGAATCCTTCCCCAAAGGAGCCCTTCCTAATCGACGCAATGTAGTATTGACACGTCAGAATATCACTTTCCCGGGTGCAGAAAGATATGGTTCATTGAAAGAAGCTCTGGATAGTTGCCAAAGAGAAGAAGAAGTATACATCATCGGAGGGGCAAGCGTATATCAAGAAGCATTACCATTGGCCGACAAACTTTGCATCACCCTCATTGAAGATATACCTAAGGAAGCCGATGCCTTCTTCCCTGCAATCGACCCTAAGATTTGGGAAGAAACAAGTAGAGACAGTCATCCTACCGACGAGAAACACCTCTACCCATATACCTTTATCGATTACGAACCTATTAAATAATAACAAACCACAAATAAAAAAGGAGTTGCAAAAGCAACTCCTTTTTTATTTGTATATTAACTTGATTACTGTCTTTGAGTAGCAGAATAGTTAATATTCAAGGCATAAGCTTGACGAAGAGCCTGTTTAACATCAGTTACGATACCCATTTTAGTATCTCTATCAACCTTCAAAGATACAGTCATAAATGGTTGATCTTCTTCCTTCATGTTTTCACGTTCTTGATAGATATAATCCTGAACAGCCGAAACATCTTCAAACTTATCGTTCAACTGGATACGAGTTTCAGAACCCATTTGTTTCTGGTATTGAGCCACAGGCTTACCAATATAGATAAAGGTTACCAAAGACTTCTTTTCCAATTTTTCAAGTTCTGTTCCTTGTGGTGCTCTAAACTGAACCTTCAACGTTACCTCACGCATTGTTGTAATAATCATAAAGAAGAACAACAATGTAAAGATAAGGTCGGGCAATGAAGAGGTATTCAATTCAGGCATTCCCTTTTTACCGGACTTATTAAATTTTCCCATAATTATTTACCTCCATACTTTTTAGGTTCAGCTTCAGA
>CAZJFI010000192.1:0-3425 GCA_964545265.1 uncultured Phocaeicola sp. | reverse complement strand
ACCTGTTCCGAAGGACAGAGGTGTTTCACACCCTGCTTTTCCAACTTCTTCATCAGTGTATATTCCTCCTTCGCTTCCTTAGCCAAATAGGTCAAGGCACTTTCATACATTTCCATTGCCTCATCAGGAAAGGGCCGGCCGGTCTGCTGTTGCAAACGGGCAAGCAATTCCACAACTTGGGTAGTGATGTAGCGGTTGCCCGACATACCTTTATACCAACTCCAGGCACCATCATCATCCTGAAGTTCCTGTAATTGACGGATGGCCAAAGAAGTACGCACATCCAAGGTATCCGTTGAGAAACGGTGTGCTATTTCCGGATTTGTATCGGCCAGATAGCTTGTCAATGTATTGGCATAATAAGCCACCGCCCATGAAATGGCATTTTCGTTGTCAGGGTTCTGTAATGTCGACAAGGCCTGAACTGCATACCAACCGGGATTACCTGTAAACTCAACCGTCATCTTCGGGTGGCTGATGCTCTTGCTATGATGATTGAACAAGTTCTCAAGCGAAAAGGTGGAACTACCCTCACCGTTGATATAGACAGGAACACTTTCCGTCATCTGCTGTTTGTTGCTGAGCACTGGGAGCACCCGTTGTTCACCATCGCTGAATGTATCTCCTTCGGCTATCCAACGAACCGCCAGGTCTTCGAAGTCCTCGCTCACTTCAAAACCAAAATGAACCGTAGTCGTTGCATTCGGAGTAATCAGGAAGCGTTGTTTCTTCACCATATATACCTTGTCGGTAGCCGGATTGAACAACTCCATGCGTACATTACCGATTACATCCTTTTCACTTTGATTGATAAGTGATGCCGAGAGATGCACTTCATCCCCAACTCTCACGAAGCGAGGCATATTAGGTTGTATCATAAACCCCTTGCTCGCCACCACTTCCGAAGTTATCTGTCCGTAATCCATATCTTTGGTATGGGCCAAGCCCATAAACTTCCACATAGTAAGGCTTTCGGGAAGCGTAAACTCAATCTTCACCTCACCATTGACGTCAGTACGGAGATTCGGATAGAAGAAAGCGGTTTCGGCAAAGTTGGAACGAAACATCCTGTCATCGGAACTTTCATCATCTATCACATCAGATTGTTTTAATCCTGCGACAGTAACTTCCTCTTCAAAAACCACCTCATTCAAAGCTTTGGAAGAACGGGCACTATACATCACCATGCCTCCTGCCATTACATTCGTTCTATAAGGTATAAACAATTCACTATAATCCAACGGTTTTGTTTTCAAAGGACGAAGGGGGAAATTCAAGTTCAACCAACGTGAGTAGTTCCCTTCCGCTCTCCATGAAGTACGAGGTACGTTTCGATAAAAGAACAAAAATAAATCCCATTCATGAGGAATAAAATCATCCAACGAAGCATCGTACATGGTAGCCAATAATTGTGCATCTGCCGATTTCCCATTGGGATACATAACCTGCAAGGTCCATGTCTCCTTGCTTCCCGGCTGAAGTTTGTCACGGAAAGCAGTCCACTTCAATTGTAATTCCTTATCCGGTTGCGGTTTCTTGATGGTGAAATATTGATGATAAAGTTGACTATTCTTAACGAATGCCATAGACACCATAACACCCTCTCCATATTCTTCCTTATAATCAAAATCCATGCGCAGCAAGGAATCCGACAAAGCTATCTGCTTACTTTCCAAGCGTTTATTACCTGAAAACACGTCATAGAATACGGTTACATCCTTTTCTTTAGTGCCAAAATAAAGGGAAGCCGGGAAAGTGTCACTCGTTTGATAATCCCATTTCTCCATATCACAAGGCACACGGGTATCCTTCAATGAGAATAGTACAAACGGATAACTTTCCTCACAAACATTTCCTTGCTCATCCTTTGCACTCACTTTCAATGTATATTCACCGGAAGGTAGTTGATAAATCATTTCGGGCATAAACGCCTCGTTGGACATATTCTCAAAGGATAAGAACAATTGCTCACCTTTATATACTTTACAGTCGGCCATCGTAGCAACCGGTTGTCCTGCCAGATTTTCCACATCAACCGTTATTTTTTGTGGTTGTTCTTTGACAACTATTTCTTTCCAATCATTCACCCTCAGTCGTAAAGAAGAACTTCCTAAGGGCAATGCCAATTCTCCCGTCTGTGTTTCACCGGCCATTGAAGTTACCTGTGCAGACACAACATAGGTATAATACCAATATTTCTTTTCGTTAGAGCTTGGGAGAAAGTGTACAGATATGGTAAAGCAACCGTCAGAATCAGTCAAGGCCTCTCCTTCCGTACGATGCACCGTAGAGCTTCTCATTCGCCACCAGGAATTTTCCATGCAAGTAATATCATATTTTACCCGAGCATTTTGTACGGGTGCACCGGCAAAAGTGGTAGCCTTCCCCATCACCTGAATGGAATCGCCTGCCTGGTAAACCGTACTCACAGGATTGAATACCACATCGAAAGTCGGTCGTTTGTATTCTTCCACCCTTATCGCCAACATAGTATCTTCAGTCTTGATATGCCATACTCCCGTCTGACAATTCTCCGGTAAAACAAATGAATGGCTGAATGTACCAAAATCATTCGTCTTCACCTCCAATGTATTCACCTTCTTGTTGTCATCATCCAACAAAGTCACTTGCATGGATTTTCCATCCATCACCTTCACCGAATCTTGTAGCTGTTCATAGACAAGCCCCGAGAAATACACGGTCTGACCGGGGCGATAGATAGCACGATCGGTAAACAAGTTGACCGCTATCTGTTTCTTGTCATTATCCGAATAATAATACCGATTCCATCTGTCTTTCTCCTTGTCTATCGACACTTTATTCGGCTTGCCCGTTTCCTTATCCAATATTACTGATTCTACCTTATTGTCGGGTAATGGACGATAAATTTTCATTTCTGCATCCACCACCAATGAAGTTCCTTCCTTTACATCACTACGAGTCTTATCTATCATTATCACATAATAGACTCCTTCAGGAAGCGGTTTCAAATATGCCAATGTATCCGTCATCCGATAATCGGGGGTAGGCAACAGGTCAATGGCTTCCTTACGGTAAAAAGTTCCATATTCCTTTACCGTCTTCTCGTTTACTTTCGAAAGTTCTTTGGAATCTGCCTCTAAACGAAGCTGATACACCTCTACATACAGTTGCTCCAAATTGCGATAATTAACCGACACCTTTATCGGCTTGTCAGGATAAGCTGAAGGAATGGTCATACTTACTCTTGGCGAAAGAATTTCCTTCTCCATATTCTTCAGCACATTCACCCGATTGTAGTTGGGATAACGACGGATACCTTCTCGCACTACTTCCATGCGCTCGGCCGGTTTGTCTTCATGCGCCATGCGTTGGGCCAACCGGATATAGACCTCCGCACAAACATCCAAATCGCCGTATTCCTTAATCCATGTACGAAGTTTGGC
>CAZJFI010000191.1:0-3451 GCA_964545265.1 uncultured Phocaeicola sp. | reverse complement strand
GACACTATGCTTTGATAGCCCCGATCAATAAGCAAACAAAGGATATGCCTTCATTGTTTCGTTTACGCGGGCACGAACTTGTGCAATTACTTCTTCATTGTCCACGTTAGAAAGAACGGTTTCAATCATTTCTGCGATTTCGAGCATCAAGTCTTCCTTGGCACCACGGGTAGTGATGGCGGGAGTACCGAGGCGGATACCTGAAGTCTGGAAAGCCGAACGGCTATCGAATGGAACCATGTTCTTGTTAACGGTGATATCGGCAGATACAAGAGCTTTTTCAGCTACCTTACCGGTCAAATCAGGATACTTGCTACGGAGGTCAACCAACATAGAGTGATTGTCTGTACCGCCTGATACGATAGTAAATCCGCGGGCAATCAAGGCATCGGCCAAAGTCTTGGCATTCTTCTGAACTTGTGCGGCATATTCCTTATATTCCGGTTGGAGGATTTCACCGAATGCTACGGCCTTAGCGGCAATGACATGTTCAAGCGGGCCACCTTGGATACCTGGGAATACTGCTGAATCGAGCAATTGTGACATCATCTTGATTTCGCCCTTCGGAGTTTTCTTGCCCCATGGGTTGGGGAAGTCCTTACCCATCATGATGATACCACCACGAGGACCACGGAGAGTCTTGTGAGTAGTTGAAGTCACGATGTGAGCATACTTAACGGGGTTGTCCAGCAAACCGGCGGCAATCAAACCGGCAGGGTGAGCCATGTCAATCATCAACAAGGCACCTACCTTATCGGCAATTTCACGCATGCGCTTGTAGTCCCATTCACGAGAGTATGCCGAGCCACCACCCACAATCAGCTTAGGCTGTTCGCGGAGAGCGATTTCTTCCATCTGGTCATAGTCTACACGACCGGTTTCGGGATTCAAGTTGTATTCACAAGGAGTGTAGATGATACCCGATGTGTTTACCAAAGAACCGTGTGAAAGGTGTCCGCCATGTGCCAAATTCAAGCCCATGAACTTATCGCCCGGATTCAATACGGCGAGGAATACGGCAGCATTGGCTTGTGCACCAGAGTGAGGCTGAACATTGGCCCATTCGGCACCGAAGATTTCTTTCAATCGTTCAATGGCGATGGTTTCGCTTTGGTCCACCACTTCACAACCACCATAATAGCGCTTGCCCGGATAACCTTCGGCATATTTGTTGGTAAGGCAAGAACCCATGGCTTGCATTACTTGGTCACTTACAAAGTTTTCGGATGCAATCAACTCGATACCCTTGAGCTGACGTTGATGTTCTTTTTCGATAATGTCGAAAATCAAATCGTCTCTTTTCATTATTTAATAGTTAAATGTTATTCAATTTTTGATTTTGAAGACGCAAAATTAATCAAAAACAAGGAAGGAGAAAAACATTTGTGATATAAAATGATGTTTATCCTCACTTTTTATTATTTCTGGTTTTCTTTTTTTTCTTGTCATTCTGAACGTAGTGAAGAATCTGAATGCATCCGCGTTTGATGTACACAGATCCTTCGCGATGCTCAGGATGACAACTCCTTGCTTATTGTTTTTTCTTCTTTTCTACCGACCAACCGAATTTCCCTATCTTTTCTCCCAAGCCATAATAGCCGCCATGCAGGTAAACCAAAGGATTGGATTTGTCCAATTCAAACTTGCCGGTCTCCTTATCCATATACCGCTCGTCGGCCTGTACATGGAGCACTTCGGCTATGAACATGTCATGCGAGCCAAGTGATACTATTTCCTTTACCCGGCATTCGATGCTCAACGGCGATTCCTCTATGATGGGAGCACTCACGGTCTTTGCCTTTCCGGGGGTAAGCTTCATCTCAGCAAACTTGTTGTAGTCCTTTCCCGAGCGAACCCCACACCAGTCGGTAGCAAAAGCCATATCTTCGGTAGTCAGGTTGATGACAAACTCCATGTTCCGCTTGATGATGTCGTACGAATGGCGTTCGGGGCGAACGGAGATATAACACATGGGTGGATTGGTGCAGATGGTACCTGTCCATGCCACCGTAATGATGTTATATTCTTCTTCCGAACTTCCGCAACTCACCAAGATGGCCGGAAGCGGATAAATCATGGTGCCTGGTTTCCAGTCTTGTTTCATATCAGCTTGATGGCTTCCTTGCTTTGTTCCTTTTCGCAATAGTGGCACTTCAAAATACCGTTTTCCTTGTCTATTACATGGAAGATGGTAGTCATCGGTTCATTGTTGGTGATGCATTTGGGATTGGCACATTTCACGATGCCTTTCAATTCTTCGGGCATGATCACCTGCTTCTTTTCCACCACTTCATAATCGCGGATGATGTTCAGCTTCACGTTCGGAGAAACTACCGACAATCGGCTTATTTCCTCATCGGTAAAGAAGCGGTCGGCTACTTTGATGATGCCTTTCTTTCCCAATTTCTTGCTTTCAAGGTTGTTTCCGATAGTCATGTTTGAATCTGCGTTCTGCAAGCCCAACAAACTGACTACTGTAAACAATTTATCGGAAGGTATATGGTCTATAACAGTGCCGTTTTCTAAGGCGGCCACCTGTAATTCTTGTTTCTTGTTGCTCATAGTTTTTGTTATTTCTTTCCGTCTTCAATTACATCTTCTAAGGTAATACCCAATACATCACAAAGAATGGCCTGACGGGCATAGAGTCCGTTTTGTGCCTGTTGGAAATAGTATGCTTTCGGGTTTTCATCCACATCGTAGGTAATTTCGTTTACACGGGGTAGTGGGTGAAGGATGCGCAGGTTTTCGCGGGTTTTCTTCAGCATGTCATTGCGCAAGATATAGATGTCCTTTACGCGTTCATATTCCATCAGGTCGGTAAAGCGTTCGCGTTGTACACGTGTCATGTACAGAATGTCGGCTTCGGCAATGGTGTCTTCGGTAAAGTCGGTATGTTCTTCGTACTTGATGCCATGCTTGCGGCAATAGAGCTTGTATTCTTCCGGCATCTTCAGTTCTTCCGGTGCAATGAAGTGGAAGGTAGGGTTGAAGTGGCGCATTGCCATGAGCAGGGAGTGTACCGTACGTCCGTATTTCAAGTCACCCACCAAGTAGATGTTCAGGTTTTCAAGTGTACCTTGTGTCTTATAAATAGAGTAGAGGTCCAGCATGGTTTGCGAGGGGTGCTGGTTGGCACCGTCACCTGCATTGACGATGGGCACGGGAGCCACTTCGCTGGCATAGCGTGCTGCACCTTCCAGGTAGTGACGCATTACGATGATGTCGGCATAGTTGCTCACCATCATGATGGTGTCTTTCAGTGTCTCACCCTTCGAAGAACTGGTCACCTTAGGGTCAGTAAACCCGATTACACGTGCGCCAAGTCGGTTGGCTGCTGTTTCAAAACTGAGTCGGGTACGGGTAGATGGTTCAAAGAAAAGGGTAGCTACTACTTTACCGTCGAGGATTTTACGATTCGGATTCTTTTCGAATTCTTTTGCCATTTCCA
>CAZJFI010000190.1:0-3481 GCA_964545265.1 uncultured Phocaeicola sp. | reverse complement strand
GCCGGTTTTCCATTCGCCTTTCTTCCAGGTGGTCAAGGCTTCGGCCAAAAGGTTGATGTCTTCGCCCACTAAGCAATTGGTGCCTATACTGACGGTTTCGGGGTGTTCGGCATGGGTGTTCAGTGTGATGCAAGGAATGCCGAGGAAAGTGGCTTCTTCGGCTACATTGCCCGAATCTGTGAGGATAGCAGAAGCTTGATTAATCAGATAACCAAAAGCCAGATAAGGTTGTGGCGGAAGAATAATCAGTCGTTCGTCGTTGATGCCTAAAGCACGAAGTCTTTCTTTAACATAAGTATGCAATGGGGCTACGATGCGCTTATCGGTATGGGAAAGCAGGGTTTGGAAGATGGCTTTCAACTTCTTGTCGTCTTGTAGCAATGAGCGTCGGTTGAGGGTAAGAAGCAGGTAGTCTTTTTCCTTCAATCCTAAAATGGAGAACGAAACGGGACGTTGCAGGCGTGGACGATTATAACGAAGGGTATCGATAAGGATGTTTCCCACAAAATGTACATGCGATGGTTGGGTGCCCGTTTGGTTAAGATTACGATTGGCCACCATACCGGCGGTAAAGAGTATGTCCGAAAGTCCGTCGGTGATGATACGATTTACCTCCTTGGGCGCATTCCTGTCGAAGGTACGTACACCGGCTACCAGATGCGCTACCCTGATGCCTTTCTTGTGTGCCACTATGGAGCAAGCCATGGTAGGAGTGAGGTCGTCTACCACCATTACCATGTGTGCGGGATGTTGTTCCAATTCACGGGCAAAGGCTACAAGGATACCTGCCATGCGTTGGAAGAAATCCGTACTCTCTATATTGAGATAAGCATCGGGGCGAGGCATATCGAGGTCGGTAAAAAGCGATGGCTCCAAGCTTGCATCATCGGCTTTCCCTGTATACACCAAGCGTGCGCTGATATTCTTCCCAGCTTGCTTGGCGGCTTGAATGGCCCTTAGGATGGGGGCTATTTTCATGAAATTGGGGCGTGCACCCGCTATAATCGTTATTCTCATCTTGTTTTTTGTTATTTTATTGAGGCAAATATACACTTTCTTACTGATTTTATTCGTTACTTTGCACAAAATTTCAAGAAGATGATAACATTTGTTCAAGTACTCGATTTTATAGGTACATTTGCGTTTGCCATCAGTGGTATCCGTTTGGCATCTGCCAAGCGCTTTGATTGGTTTGGTGCGTATGTTGTAGGTTTGGTAACAGCTATCGGCGGGGGTACAATGCGCGATGTGTTGCTCAATGTCACTCCGGCATGGATGACCGATCCGATGTATTTGATTTGTACAGGGTTGGCTCTGTTTTGGGTAATTGCTTTCAGTAAATACCTCATTCACTTGCACAATACATTCTTTATTTTCGACACCATTGGCTTGGCTTTGTTTACAGTGGTAGGCTTTTCGAAGGCCATGGATTTGGGACATCCGTTTTGGGTGGCCATCATCATGGGTAGTATGACGGGGGCTGCAGGTGGGGTTTTCCGCGATGTGTTCATCAACGAAGAGCCGTTGATTTTCCGCAAGGAGATTTATGCCATGGCATGTGTTATGGGCGGATTGGCCTATTGGCTTACCGGATTGGCTGGTTTGGAAGATTATCTTTGTCAGATAATCAGTGGCTCGGTGGTGTTCCTTACACGCGTTCTTTCGGTGAAATATAACATTTGTTTGCCTGTATTGAAAGGAGAGCAATAAGATGAGAAAGTGGATGTTTTATGCCTCCCTTTTCTTTTCTTTAAATGTAAATGGGGCAGAGGCAGATAGTATCAAAGTGGAGAATCTTTTGAAAGATGCTCTTTCTTTGCCTGCTGATAGTTGCCGTACGCTTCACTTTGCCCGTCAGTTGATGGGTACTCCTTATGTAGCAGGTACGTTGGATACTTCCTTGGAAGAGCAGTTGGTGGTGCATTTGGATAAAGTGGATTGTACTACCTTTGTAGAAACGGTTTTGGCGCTCGCTATAGCCGATAAGCAGAAGCATAGAAATTATCAGGCTTTTAAAGATGCCTTGACACACATCCGTTATCGTCACGGGGAGTTGGATGGATATGCTTCTCGTTTGCATTATTTCAGCGATTGGATAAAGGATAATGAACGTAAAGGGCTGATAAAAGAATACACCTCCAACCTTCCCCACATTCGTAAGCGCTTGCTCTCTTTGGATTTCATGACGACTCATGTACAGAGTTATCCGCAATTGAAGGCCGATTCTTCTTTAGTAGATTCAATGAAAGAGGTGGAAAGTGCCTGGCAAAGGGTAGAAATCACTTATTTACCCAAGGAGTTCTTGCATCTGTCTCCCGATGAATTGCCCATCAAGAGTGGAGATATCATAGCTATCACTACTTCCATTGAGGGACTCGATGTGGTACATGTAGGGTTTGCTTGTTGGGTAGGAGAGAAGTTGCATTTGCTTCATGCCTCCTCCAATGCCATGAAGGTGATACTCGATGAACGTTCTCTTTATGAATATTCCAAAAGCAAGAAAGCCCACACGGGTGTGCGGGCTATCTCGTATTCTTATTTGTGTCATCCTGAACGCAGTGAAGGATCTGGGGACATAAAGTCGATGTAAACAGATCCTTCGCGATGCTCAGGATGACATTTCTTTTTTATTGCAATGTACCGGCTTCGGCTTGTTGGATCATTTCCTGACTTGCATACATGTACACTTCTACGCGACGGTTTTGTTCACGTCCGGCAGCTGTAGTGTTGTCGGCTACAGGGTATTCTTCACCCAAGCCTGTTACACCCTTTACCTGTGCGGCAGGAACTCCACAAGAAAGCAAATAGGTAGAAACACTCTGTGCACGTTGTTGTGACAAGTTGATGTTCTTCTGCTTGCTTTGTTCGGCGGTAGAGTTCTTCCATCCTTGGTTGTCGGTATAACCATATATTTCTACGTCCATACCGGCATTCTGCTTCAATACATTGTTGGCAAACTTACTCAATGATGCTTGGGCAGAAGCACTCAAGTTAGAAGCACCTGTACCAAAGAGGATACCCGAGTCGAATGTAACCTTTACGGCTTGCAAGCCGTTGTTGTCGGTTATTTGTTCTACTTGTGCACCTTCAATAGCAGCAGCTTCGGCGGCAGCCTTGTCCATCTTCTTTCCGATGACGACACCCGCACCGGCACCTACGGCCGTACCAATAGCGGCACCAATGGCAGCTCCCTTACCCTTACCGGCAATACCACCGATGATAGCACCCAATGCAGCACCACCTCCGGCACCTAACAAGCCACCTTTAGTAGTGTTATTCATGCTTCCACAACCGCTAAGCACCATGGTGAAGCACAGCAACATAGCCATAAATTTTGTCTTTTTCATAAGCTTTTATGTTTTAGGATTTATTCTGTAGACTATCGTATGTTGTCATTCTGAACAAAGTGAAGAATCTGTATGCACAAACGTGTTATCAGATTCTTCGCATAGCTCAGAATGACACTATGCTTTGATAGCCC
>CAZJFI010000189.1:0-3504 GCA_964545265.1 uncultured Phocaeicola sp. | reverse complement strand
ATTATCCTAATACTGATTTAAAAACATTCGATGCAAACCAGCGTTTGTACATCCAAGTAGAAACAAGGTAGATGCAGACAGCCGAAATCCAACCGGCAAATACATCAATGAGGTAATGAGCCTGAATATAAACGGTGGCACAACAAAGCAAGACATAGAAAGGAGCCAACAGATAGCATAACTTTTTATTGACGCGCCAAGCCATAATCATACAAATGGTAGAGATTCCCACATGCGAACTGGGGAAAGCAGCCGTAGGTCGTTCGCCCACTTCTTGAGAAGCTTCCACCAAACCATAAAAGAATCCTTGATGGGTATCGGGACCGGGCAACAAGATGGCATTGTGATTGAAATAATCGCCAATAGAAAGAAAATTCTGTACAGCTACATTATCCATACCAATGGCCGGGAAATAGAACTGAGGACCGGCAACCGGAACAAAGATATAGATAAGGTAATAGATAAAGAAGGAAGCGACCAACACGAACGATACCTTCTCGAACCATTCAAAACGGAATACGAAATAATAGATAGCCACTATCGCAATCATGGGATAATAGGCAAAATAGCCCATATTGAACGGTTCGCTGAACCACATGCCCGGACAAGCTTTCATAAATTCCACTGAAGGCTGGCAACTGAACATCCATTGCTCTGCCGAAGCAAAAATATGGTCAAGGTTGGGAAAGAGACGGTTGAATTCAAACGTATCGGGATACCAGTAAGCTAAGAAAGCCATCTGTACCACCATACGTACAAAAGCCGACAACCGACAAGGATATTTGCGGTATACCCAAATAAGCGCAAAGGTAATGGCAACAATACCCACCCGCTCCAACAACATTCTGCCGGGGTGATCCATCTGCGAATACAGACACACAATCAACAAGGTAGTAATCGCATTATATATCAAACTGATGCTTTCTACCGCAAACAATCCTTTCGAGTCTTCCACTCGCTTAAACCAATCTAAAGCCATTTCTCTTTCTTATACCAGGCAATGATTTCCTTTACTCCCCTATTGAGTAGATATTCGGGTCTGTATCCTAATTCTTCTTTTAATGGAGTAATGTCACACTGCCAGTTCCGTTGTTTCATGATGTTATACTTGTCGCCATTCAGCGTACTGGCCTTTCCAAACCAGCCGGCCACGGTTTCGGCCAGCAAAGATACAACTTTTAATACAATTAACGGACATTTGATGTGGATAACCCACGGATTTCCCAACTCTTTTTGTATCAAGTCGGAAAAGGAACGGGCCGAGTATACTTGTCCGTCACTCACAAAATAAGCCCGACGGGTAACATTCTTTTCGATAGAGAGATACACCGCCTGCACCAAATCCTTTACATAAATGAATGTCAAATCCTGACGTTTGAAACCGGGAGCAAAATCAATATGCTGCTTGATGCTCTTGGCCATAAGGAAATAGTCACGCTCCCGAGGGCCATATACACCCGTCGGCCGGTAGATGACATACGGAAAACTTTCCAACGATTGCAGGTATTTTTCCGACTTGAGCTTACTTACTCCATAAGCCGTATTGGGCTGTGCCTCATCGGCCTCGCTGATAGGCCGGTAGGTATCTTCATGAATAGGGCCAAAAATACTGAGCGAACTGATGTAAACGAAATGTTGCGGCACCATATCGAGTTCCTTCAAGCCTTCAACCAAGTTTACAGTTGCTTGATAATTCCCCTTATCAAAATCCTCACGGTGCTTGCATTTGGTTACTCCGGCACAATGGATAACGGCATCCCATCCGCCATGTTCCTTTCGGTGTACAGCCAGTTGTTCCTTCAATCGGTCCTTATGGCCGAAATCCAGTTCTGCAAAACGGATACGTTCATCCTGCAAATATTTCCGGCTGCTGCTCTTGCGCACACCGGCCCATACCTGCATTCCCCGTTCCAAAGCACCTTCCACCAGAAAGCTGCCAATGAAACCACTGGCTCCCGTCACGAGTATATTCTTTTTTCCCTTTTGTACAGACATATATCTATTTTTGAAACGACAAAGATACGTGAAAGTTGTCATTTGATAAATAAATTTGCTAAATTTGTCCAAAAGAACGATAAATACAGCAATATGAGACAATTATTCACCTTTACTTGACCAATGGAATGGTGATGGCAAAAGTAGTCCAAGACTGTTTTGATGTATAAGGACGGAGTGCCAATGTTCCCCCACAGATACGCATAATTTGTTTGCTCAAGCTAAGTCCGATACCGCTCCCCTCTTCTTTGGTGGTAAAGAAAGGAACAAAGATTTGTTCAGCCATTTCATCGGTAATACGCGGACCGTTATTGGACACTTCAATACAAACCGTTTTCTCTCCTTGATTAAATGCAGAAAGGCGTATACATCCATCGGTAGTTCCAATGGCCTGCATGGCATTTATCAGCAAATTGGTAATTACTTGTGCCAACAGATTTTCATCGGTCCATATAATCAATCCATCAGCCACTTGCAACTCTACTTTTATATTCGGAGTTCCAGATGGGTGTTGTGCCAACTGAATCATGCGTTTCAAGAAAGGCTCTACATAAAAGAGTGAAGGCTCGGGTGACGGCAGGCGAGTTAATTTCCGATAGGAATTTACAAAATTCATCAGTCCATTGCCTGTGGTATGAATGGTTTCCAGTCCCTGTTTCATTTCCACATCCTCGGCACAAGGAAGAGTAAGCAACGTTTCGCTTAACGAAGTGATAGGGCTGAGCGAGTTCATAATTTCGTGAGTCAGCACCCGAGTTAGACGTATCCACGAATCTATTTCCCGTTCATCCAGTTCACTATTGATATCATTCAAGGCTATAATACGCCATTCTTCATTCTTGATATGAATGCACGATACCCGTAAGGACAGACTAACGGTTCCTCTTTCCGTAGAATAGCTTGCTTGTAACTTGTCTCCCGGACAAGTTTTCTCCATCATATCCTCCAATCCTTCAGAAACAGATGAAAGTTGCCGGATGTGTGTAAAGACATCCAGTCGCAACAACTCCAATGCTTTTCGGTTTTTCTGGATAACCGCTCCTTTGCTGTTCAGTACTACAATACCTGTCTCTACAAAATCAAGAATCAATTCGTAATATTTTTCCCGTTGGGCGGTTTCAATCTTTACATTATATAAAATCTTGGCAATGCGGTTCAACATCACATTTACATGCAAGCTCTCTCTATCTTTTACTTTTTCATAGAAATGTATAGCCGGGTCATCGTTTTCAATGGCATCCAGCAGAAAGGTTATTTTGCGGGTGTTATGCATATAGACTCGGTAGAAATGCCAAATGGCAACCAACAGACAAACTACCCCCACAGGTAACCAAAGCCAATTACCAACAATAGCCAACCCTGTACAAGCAGCCGTTAGCATCAAGACAATGAGCAATCTCATCCAGAATGTATCCACCCATTTCTTTATCATAAGCCGAATTTCTTCAGTTTGTTGTACAAAGTCTGTCGGGTTATCCCCAATTCCATTGCCACGGCCGAAAGATTACC
>CAZJFI010000188.1:0-3539 GCA_964545265.1 uncultured Phocaeicola sp. | reverse complement strand
TGTTAACCGGCTTCATACCCAATACTACGTCACCATACATCTGAACGAAACGACGATAAGAGTCCCAAGCAAAACGAGCGTTACCTGTCTTGCGGATCATACCTTCAACTACTTCGTCGTTCAAACCAAGGTTCAAAATAGTATCCATCATACCCGGCATAGAAGCACGAGCACCTGAACGTACAGAAACCAACAATGGGTTTTCAACATCACCGAACTTAGAGTTCATCAGAACTTCAATGTTGGCAACAGCCTTCAATACGTCTTCCTTCAAAAGGGCAACGACTTTATCTTTACCTTCTGCAAAGTATTCGTTACAAACGTCTGTTGTGATAGTAAATCCTGGAGGTACAGGAACTCCGATAAGGTTCATTTCAGCCAAGTTGGCACCCTTACCGCCAAGCAGATTTCTCATGTCTGCCTTACCTTCGGCTTTTCCGTTACCAAAGGTATAAACTCTTTTTTTATCCATAATAAATAATTTAAGAAGATTGTCTCTTTTATTTTAGTATGCAAAATTATACATTATCTATTTATTCTCCAACAAATCGACTAAAAAAAAGTGACTATTTGCTATTCAGACATTACAAAATCAAGTTCTTTTATTTGTATAGCAGAAATCTCAAAGAAAATACGTAAATTTGCGCCAAATTCAACTTATTCAAAAGCACGTGGCAAGAAAGAAAAAACCACTTCCCTTATTAGAGAAGATTACAATAACTGATGTAGCCGCCGAAGGTAAAGCTTTGGCGAAAGTGAATGATTTGGTCGTGTTCGTACCCTATGTGGTGCCGGGCGATGTAGTAGACTTGCAGGTCAAGCGCAAGAAGAACAAATATGCAGAAGCAGTGGCCGTGAAATTCCACGAATATTCACCCAAAAGAGCCGTTCCTTTCTGTCAGCACTATGGAGTTTGTGGCGGTTGTAAATGGCAGTGCTTGAGCTACGAAGACCAGATTAAATATAAGCAAAAGCAAGTAACCGATAACCTTACCCGTATAGGTAAGGTAGAACTTCCTGAAACTTCACCTATCTTAGGTTCCGAAAAGACCGAGTTCTATCGTAACAAGTTGGAGTTCACTTTCTCCGATAAGCGTTGGCTGACCGAAGAAGAAGTGAAGGCCGATGTACAATATGACCAGATGAACGCTGTAGGCTTCCACATCCCCGGCGCATTCGATAAAGTATTGGCCATTGAGAAGTGCTGGTTGCAAGACGATATCAGCAATCAAATCCGCAATAGCATCCGCAATTATGCTTACGAAAAAGGATTGGCATTTTACAATATCCGTAATCACGAAGGGTTGCTCCGTAACCTCATGATTCGTACTTCGAGTACCGGTGAATTGATGGTATTATTGCAGGTACGCGTATCTGCAGACAAGGATTTGGAACAAACCAAGGAGCTGTTGGCATACGTAGCCGATAAGTTCCCGCAAATCACTTCTTTATTATATGTAGTGAACAATAAGCAGAACGATACCATCAACGACCTCGATGTGGTTGTGTTCAAAGGAAACGACCATATCTTTGAAGAAATGGAAGGCCTTCGCTTTAAGGTGGGGCCAAAATCGTTCTACCAAACCAACTCCGAACAAGCGTATAATTTATATAAAGTAGCACGCAACTTTGCACAACTTACCGGCAACGAATTGGTATACGACCTTTATACCGGTACGGGTACCATTGCCAACTTCGTATCACGTCAAGCCAAGAAGGTAATAGGTATTGAGTATGTGCCCGAAGCCATCGAAGATGCCAAGGTAAACTCAGCCATCAATGGTATTACCAACACGTTGTTCTATGCCGGCGACATGAAGGATATGCTTACGCAAGACTTCATTAACGAACATGGTCGCCCCGATGTTATCATCACCGACCCGCCACGCGCTGGTATGCACAACGATGTAATCGAGGTGATTCTGTTTGCCGAACCCAAGCGCATTGTCTACGTAAGCTGTAATCCAGCTACCCAGGCTCGCGACCTTCAGTTGCTTGATGCCAAATACAAGGTGATTGCCGTTCAACCGGTGGATATGTTCCCGCATACACACCATGTAGAAAACGTAGTACTATTAGAAAAGAAATAAAAAACATGGCTAGAGGAAGAAATACAAGTGAACGTCCCATGGCTCGTAGAGCACCGCGTTACACCGAGTTCTTAGTTACAGAACCGGCCGAGTTGATGGAATTCCTGATGCAGAAGATGTCGGGCATCAGCCGTAACAAGGTAAAGGCTTTGCTCACCAATCGGGTAGTACTGGTAAACAATACCATCACCACTCAATACAACTTCGAGCTGAAGAAGGGAATGAAAGTTCAGATAAGCAAGGCAAAGAACAACCATGAGTTCAACAATCCGTTGCTGAAGTTAATATATGAAGACCCCTACATCATTGTGGTGGAAAAGAAGGAGGGAGTACTCTCTGTAAGCACCGAGCATGTCAAGGAACGTACCGCCCAACATATCTTGAGTGAATACGTCAAGCGTTCGCACAGAGGGAACCGCATCTTCGTAGTGCATCGCTTGGATCGTGAAACATCTGGCCTCATCATGTATGCCAAGGATGAGAAAACCCAACATACACTTCGCGACAATTGGCAGGACATAGTAACCGAACGCCGTTATGTGGCCATTGTATCGGGCGAGATGGAAAGAGATGCCGGTACCATGGAATCGTGGTTGACCGACCAGAAATACTTCGTCAGCTCCAGTCCTGTAGACGATGGTACAGGCCGTTATGCCGTAACCCATTACAAGACCATCAAGCGTGCTAATGGCTATTCATTGGTAGAACTCAATCTGGAAACCGGTCGCAAGAACCAAATCCGTGTACACATGTCGGAATTAGGACATCCGGTGATAGGGGATGAGCGTTATGGTAGTAAATGTAATCCGTTGGAAAGATTGGGATTGCATGCATTCAAACTCAGTTTTTATCACCCCGTAACCGGTGAGCACTTGCAGTTTGAGACTCCATATCCATCCAATTTCAAGTCATTAATGCTTAAAAAGAACGCCAAGTGATACTGAACGAAAGAGATATCCGCAACGAACAAGTGCTGCGCATCGGTATGCAGATGATGACAGCAGCCCGTACCGCCCCTAAAGGAAAGGGAGTGGATGTAATTGAAGTGGCCATGCTTACCGGCGAAGACATCAAACGCCTATCCGACATGATGATTGCCATGTACGGAGAACATGGCATGAAGTTCTTCCTTCGCGATGCAGACAATATCCTAAGTGCCGAATGTATCATATTAATAGGTACGCGCGAGCATCCCCAGGGCTTGAATTGTGGTCATTGTGGTTTTGTCACTTGCGCTGAAAGAACACAAGGAGTACCTTGTGCCATCAATACCGTTGATGTAGGTATTGCCATTGGTTCGGCTTGTGCTACGGCTGCCGACCATCGGGTAGATACTCGTGTCATGTTCTCGGCCGGTCTTGCTGCCCTGCGCATGAACCTCCTGAAGGATTGTAAGCAAGTGTTTGCTATCCCCGTCAGTGCATCCTCCAAGAATCCGTTCTTCGATCG
>CAZJFI010000187.1:0-3545 GCA_964545265.1 uncultured Phocaeicola sp. | reverse complement strand
GGCAACAATCACTACACCACCATGCGAAGCAATGGTCAAAGCCACCGGCTTACCGCTTTTCAGTTTTTTTTCCATCAACTGAGGTTGTTGGTTCTTGTCATCACCATACCATTTTACGGTTTTGTCTCCCAAGAAAGACAAGTCCACATTCAGTTTCAACGTTTCTTTTTCGGCATTGATGGCTGCTATATACCATTTGTTACCGCTACGACGCGCCAAAACTGCATATTTACCCGGATAGCCGTCAATATATCTTACTTCGTCCCATTCGGTTGGAACTTCCTTCAAGAAGTCGAGACAAACTTGAGGTGCATCTGTCAAGTTATTGGGAGCCAAGGCAAAGTTCTGGATAGGATTCTGGAACAATACAGCTGTAGCCAATTGGAACACATCGGTAGTGCGACGAGTGGTTCCACCGTTATTGCCTTTATTCAGACGCTTGTTCAAGAATGTTCCACCAAATTCCATACATCCCACCGTATTGCGAATAAATGGATGTAGAGTAGCATTATAAGCTTCCATATCGCAAGAACGTTGGGTAAACACCAAATTTTCAGAAGCCAGCACCGCTTCACTACCTACATAATTAGGATACATACGTTCCCAACCGCGCGGAAGCGTACAACCATGGAAAATAACCATCAATCCATAATCGTTGGCATCACTCAAAATAGCTTCATACAAGCGCATGGTTTCTTGCTTGTCTCCACCAAAGAAGTCCACCTTGATACCTTTCACCCCATTTTCCTTCAACCATTTCATCTGCTTTTTGCGTTGGATAGGATTATCCATGAGGTTCACCGGTCCTTGTACAATATCATTCCAATAACCGCTTGAGCTATGCCATACAAAAGGATCTACTCCTTTGCTCTTGGCATACTTGAAGAGTTGTTCCATCTTTTCATAACCTATATTGGTATCCCACCAATTGTCTATCAACACATATTCAAATCCCATAGCAGCAGCCAAATCGATGTATTTCACTTGGTCATCATAGTTGATACTGCCATCTTGCCACAAAATCCAGCTCCAAGTGCCACATCCCATTTGGTAATCACAAGAAGCTTCATAACGAGGTTCAACTACATCCCACGGAATGGAAGTTTCCACAATAGGTTTCAAGGTTTCACCAACGGTCAACGTTCTCCAAGGAGTAGAGCCCGGCAAAGCAAAAGCAGGTTCAACCGTACCATTGCCATTGTTTTCTTCAGGCATGGGGAATTCCAGTTTATAATAGTTCCCATGCTTCACATCGCTCAAGCGGGAACCACAATAACGACTGTCCACATCGGTTTCGCTAACTAGTACCCAACCCTCTTCGCCTATTTTAAAAAGACAAGGGAAAGTAAATCCATGACCATATTGAGAAGCCTGACTCATCGGAGCATCGGCTACGTAATCTTCTTCATAACTGGGCTTGGTACGTTTCCATCCTATCATGGCATCACTCTGAGGAGTAAGGAATGTCGTAGTTTGTTCAGGAAAACAGAAACCGGTTGCTTCGTCTTTCACCACCACACTACCAGTTTCACCAGCTTTATGAAGGGTATAACGGAAAGCCACATCGTTGTTGCTCACCCGGAAGGTGATGTCCATCTTCTGTTTACGGATATTTTCGAAGGAGCAAATCACTTCATTTGCCTGATAACGGATTTCCGATTGTTTGATACGATCTTGACGATAGGTCTTGTCTATTGCTTTCGATTCATGTCCTACCATTTTCAATTCTTTGGTAAAATCTGCATAGTTTACATTCAAGCCTAAAGGAGACTCTTCGAGCATCTTCTTACCATTGTAAGTTACTGTATAAAAAACTTTCCCGTTTTTAGGAGTCAACACATCTACTTGTAGTTTTCCATCGGGACTACTTACCTTTACATTTCCAGCCGACAAGGGCAACAAAGCCATCCAGCAGAGGAGAAAAATTCCTGTTATGTTCTTCATGGTTATCTAAAAATATGATTAGTTCTTATTAATTACAAAAATAACGCTTTATTTTGAATTAACAAGAGGATGATCCAATCAAAATTAGAGAACATTAGGTCTTAGATTAATTAGGAAGTGGATGCACATCTCTGCACACCCACTCCACCTGTCTAACTTATTATTGTAGTATGAAAATCTATTTCTGATCAAACCAATCCATTGTCCAACTATCCATCCATTCTACAAATGGAGTACCGTCTTCCTGAAATTGGATAGGCAACCAAATGTAACGTGCATCAATCGGATGTTTCGGACGCCAAATATCAGCCATAAAGATAAATGCATCTTTCTTTCCCGGCACTTTCAAGATATAAGTACTCTGACCACCAAAAGTCAAATCTTTATTCGAACCTACACATGGATTCGGATGTTTGGTCCATGGCCCCATGATATCTGTAGCCGAGTGCATGCGAGCTTCGTTGGGCGCCCATCCTGTACATCCCGATGTAATCATCCAATATTTACCATCTTTCTTGAAGATGGCCGGAGCTTCGTTATGGCCTGCCGGAGCCATACGGGCATACTTACCAGTATGAGACAGATAATCATCACTCAATTCGGCAATATTCAAAGTCAAATTATCTTCTGAAGAATAAATATGATAGGCTTTACCGTCATCATCCACATAAAGAGTCATGTCACGGCTCATTTGTCCACCTTCCAAATCACGTTTTACAAACAAGCCTTTATCAATGGCCTTATACCATTCCGGAGTCCACCATTCTTTATAGTCTTCCAAATTCAAGGAATCCATAGCCGCCAATGCAGCTTCATCCATATTAACTGGTGTTTTTCCCGGATTTACACGTCCCGAACGAATGAATTCAAAAGGGCCTGTAGGAGAATCACTTACCGCTACACCGGCACGAGCTGCACTATAGCCTTTACCCTTGAGTTCCAAATGGAACCACATCACAAATTTACCGGTCTTTTCATTATAGATAACCTTAGGACGTTCCAATACACAACCACGTACAATGTCACTGTTTTCATCGTCTACCACCTTCAATGCTGCACCTTCGTTCGTCCAGTCTGTCAGGTTCTTTGATGAATAACACATAACACCTACCAAAGCACTACTTGTTCTTTCACTCTTGTGTTCTCCATACCAATAATAGGTACCGTTATGATACAACACGCCGCCTCCATGGGCATTAACATGAACACCTTCGTTATCAGGCCAAATTTCACCAGACACGATTGGCCTTGCCGGTTCTTTCTGACAAGCCACTAATACTGTCAACAGCAAAGCAACAACTCCTAAATTCTTAATCTTCATCATATAACCAACTTTTGTTTTTGCAAATAAACAGATTATTTATCAATAAAAAGATTAAGAATCGTTCAATTATAAGGAATTACTCGTCAATGTATCAAATATATAATAAAAGGGAGAGTAACACGCATATTACCTCTCCCCTTTCTCAATATATAATATTATATTTTACTTACAATGCATCTATTTCAAGTTTTGTCAAGCCTGTAGCTTCCATAATTTGTTCCATGGTCATTCCCATTTTCTTCAAATTCAAGGCTATGGCTTGTATTCCTTCCGCACG
>CAZJFI010000186.1:0-3562 GCA_964545265.1 uncultured Phocaeicola sp. | reverse complement strand
AATTGATGACATCGATATTTTCGTTACGCAATTCGCGTACAATTCCATGAATACGTGAGCCTTTCACACCCACACAAGCACCTACCGGGTCAATGCGGTCATCGTATGTTTCTACGGCCAATTTGGCTCTTTCGCCAGGGATGCGGGCAATCTTCTTGACGGTAATCAAGCCATCATTGATTTCGGGCACTTCCATTTCCAACAAACGTTGGAGGAACATCGGCGATGTACGGCTCAATATAATCTTAGGATTGTTGTTCTTGTTGTCCACGCGAGCCACTACCGCACGGACGGTTTCACCTTTGCGATAGAAATCCGAAGGAATCTGTTCGGTCTTGGGCAACAAGAGTTCATTGCCTTCATCGTCGAGCAAGAGGATTTCCTTTTTCCAGATCTGATAAACTTCAGCAGCAATGATTGTACCTACCTTGTCAATATACTTGTTGTACAAGCTATCCTTTTCCAATTCCAGAATCTTGGAAGCCAATGTCTGGCGCAAGTTCAAGATGGCACGGCGACCGAATTTTTCAAAGATCACTTCATCTGTCACTTCTTCACCCTCTTCATACGAAGCGTCAATCTGCTGGGCTTCGCTCAATGCTATCTGCATGTTGGGGTTTGTCAACTCCTCATCAGCAACTACCACACGGTTACGCCATATTTCGAAATCCCCTTTATCCGGATTTACGATTACGTCGTAATTTTCATCGGTACCAAACATTTTCGAAATCACGCTACGGAATGACTCTTCGAGCACACTCACCATAGTCATTCTGTCAATATTCTTGGTTTCCTTGAATTCCGAAAACGTATCAATCAAACTGATTGTCTCCACTTTCTTGGCCATAATTATTTAAAACTAATTAAGTATTTGGTATATTTTATTTCATCATACGTAAATGTAAGGTCTTCATCCACCCAAACAGGACGCTTGGCGCCTTCGGGCTTCACCTTCTTCTGGATAGTTACTACAAAATGGTCTGCATCGGCTTCTTTCAGCACCCCTTCCAGTTTCTTGCCTTCCTTGGTCAGCACTTCCACTTCCTTGTCAATGTGGATAAGATACTGTTGCAACACCTTGAACGGTTGTCCGATACCTGCCGAACCCACTTCGAGTTCAAAATCTTCTTCTTCGCGATCCAATTTGGATTCGATAAAGCGGCTCAGTTCCACACAATCATCAATCCATACACCTTCGGCATGGTCGATTTCAACTACAATCTTGTCATCGGGACTTACTGTAACATCGACGAGGAAGTATTCCTTACCTTCCAACCATTCGTTTACAATCCCTTCTACAACGTTTTTACTTATCATTTAGTTAGTATTAAGAATAAAAAAAGGGCTTTATCAAGCCCCACCATTCATCCATTTCGGTGCAAATATACAAATAATCTGTCAGTGCCACAACTTTTAATCGTTTTTTTTATACTTTTGCACAAAAGAATTGATTTATGACTCGTAAAAGATACAATCCGAACAAGAATTTCATGATTTTAAACGGTGTACTGGTGTTCGCCGTTTTCATTGTTGTCCTTCTGTTTCTGTACATTGCCTTCAAATTCAAGCGCGATGCCGAAAAGATTATCACCTATGAAGGAAAGTACGAAATAGCCTTGTCCAAAGACTTTGCCGGACAAGACCTCAGCATTTATGTAAACGACAGCTTGTTATTGAATCAAGTGATGCCCGATAGCGTGCTCCACCTGTCTGTCGACAAGTTTGCCGAAGAAAGTGTGCTGATGATTGTGGACAACAACACCGACAATACCACTCCCTTCAACCTGAACCCCGAAGGAAGCAAAGTTACGGTAAAGAATACGGAAGGAGTAATCTCCATTATCGAACAACAATAATACAGATTCAGACATGACCACCAAACTGAAAGGTTATCTGCTGGGTGCGCTCGGTGGAGCCACGTATGGCACGAATCCGTTGTTCACCCTTCCGCTATACGAAGAGGGAATGACACCCGATTCGGTCTTGTTCTTCCGCTATCTGTTCGCCATCCCTTTATTGGGAATCATGATAGCTTTCCGCAAACAAGGCTTCGGCATCACCCGCAAGGAAGTGCCGCCCTTGATGCTGATGGGGCTGATGTTCGCCCTCTGCTCACTCACCCTTTTCCAAAGTTACAACTACATGGATGCCGGCATTGCCTCTACCATCTTGTTTATTTACCCCATCTTAGTGGCACTTATCATGACATGCTGCTACAAGGAAAAGCTTACCTGGCAAACGGTATTCTGCATAACCATGGCATTGGCAGGTATCGGTTTGTTATACAAAGGCAGCAACGGAGTCACCCTCAGCACCACGGGTACATTGTTGGCCATCCTTTCTGCTTTGACGTATGCCATCTACCTTGTGGGCGTAAACCAATCCAGCCTCAGGAACATGTCCACCATTAAAATTACGTTCTATGTATTGCTGTTCGGCTGGAGCTTGTTTGCCATCCGTTCGTGCATGGATGGCGGACTCCAATTCCCTCCGTCCGACAAGTGGTATCTGTGGGGCAACCTGCTTGCCTTGGGTGCACTCCCTACGGCTGTTTCGCTGCTCTGTACCACCATCGCCATTCAGTATGTAGGTTCTACCCCCACCTCCATCTTAGGTGCCTTGGAGCCTGCCACCGCCATCTTCTTCGGCATCACGGTGTTTGGCGAAGTGCTTACCTTGCGCGATGTGATGGGGCTTGCGCTCATCATCATTTCCGTAACTTTTGTCATCCTTTCGGGCTCCAAGAAAGGTAGGACTGTTTCCTGATATAACAACATTCTCCCGATATGGCCACCAAAAGAATCATACCCGACAAGGACTTCGGACAAATCATTATCCGCACCCACCGATTGGCACGCAACATCACCCTGCGCACCAAGGCCGACGGGCTGCACATCACCGTCCCCCCACTTTGTCGCACCGCCAAGATAATGGAAGTGGTGGAAGAATACCGCACACCATTGCTGGAAAAGTGGCAGAAGGAACAGCCCCAAGCCTTAGGATTAGGATTCCGCATTGACGCACCCTGCTTCCGCCTACGGGTAGAACAAGGGAACTGGAAGTGTTTCACCGTGCGCATTGCCGAAGAAGAAACAATCATTTTTGCTCCAAAGGAAGTGGATTTCACCGAGGAAGCCATACAGAAATTGCTGAAGAATGCCATTATCCGTGCCCTACAACGAAGAGCCGAAGGATTCCTGCCCATCCTGCTGAAGGAATGGGCCGAACGCTACCACCTGCCCTACAAACGAGTAAAGATTACCAAAAGCCGAAGCCGTTGGGGCAGTTGCTCGGGTGCCAAGAGCATCAACCTGTCGTGCTACCTTATGCTGGTTCCTCCCCACCTGATGGATTACGTCATGCTGCATGAATTGGCCCATACCAAGGAGATGAACCACGGTCCCCGCTTCTGGGAACTTCTTGACAATATGACCGAAGGCAAGGCGCACTCCCTCCGAAAAGAACTGAGGAACTACAAAATTCCATTCTAAAAGCCACCTTTAGGAAAACATCGTTTTACGGGGAAGAAAACGTCGTTTTCCGATTGACAAAGCGTCGTTTT
>CAZJFI010000185.1:0-3587 GCA_964545265.1 uncultured Phocaeicola sp. | reverse complement strand
AAACATTCCTCAGGATGACATGAGGAAGAAACATTCCTCAGAACGACAAGAGGAAAAACCAAAAACGGCCACCCTAATTTAATTCAGGATAGCCGTTAGTCATACTTTTTCAGATTGTATTAGCCCAAGCTGATTGCTTCAGACGGACATGCATCTGCACATGTTCCACATTCTGTACAAGCATCCGGATCAATAGAATACTTATCACCTTCAGAGATTGCTCCAACTGGACATTCATCGATACAAGTACCGCAAGCGATACAATCGTCACTAATTACGTAAGCCATTTGTTTATTATTTAAGTTATTAGTACTAATTACCCTGCAAAGATACGACTTTTCTTCGAGTTTTGCTATCCCGACCTTACAATTTTGCGTAATTTGTACCAAGTCTAAATACATTTCACTTCTGCAATGCCTGATACATAACCTGTTGGATACGGGGACGAATGTTCAGTGACATAAGTGCCTTGTGGTCGAACACCCGCGGATAGATGCGGTTGCTCAGGAAGACATATACCAGTTGGTTCTTGGGGTCGGCCCATGCACAGGTACCTGTAAAGCCGGTATGTCCCACCACTTCGGCGGGAGCCTCCTCGGCACAAGGACTCTTGGGCAGGTTCTTCGTGTCGGGCTTGTCGAAGCCCAACGACCTCCGACTTATTTTCGACACATGGTTCATGAAGAGGTCGCATGTGTTTGCACTGATATAGCGCTTGCCATCGTACATCCCCTTGTCCACAAACAACTGGTACACCTTGGCCACATCGTGTGCGTTCGAGAACAAGCCCGCATTGCCCGATACACCTCCCATAAACGAAGCTATTTCATCATGCACTTCGCCTTGCAGGGTGCGGTTCTTGCGCAAGTGGTCTTTCTTTACGGTAGGCACAATCTGCTCCTTGGGGAATCGTTGCAAGGGGCGGTATAAGGTGTGTGTCATGCCCATGGGTGCATAGAATTCCTTTTCCAGATAGGCATCCATCGGCATACCGGTTATCTGCTCCACCATCTCCTTCAAGAGCATGAAGTTCAGGCAACTGTACCGATAGCGCCGGTCTTTCAAAGGTATTTCGTCCGAGGCTATCATCTCTATCATCTTGCCGGCAAAGGCATCGCCCACATACATGCCTTCCACAATCTGTCGGGGGAAGGAGTCGTTCTTCACTTCCGATACCCATTCGGGCTTGTACTTGAAGTGGTTCACCACCCACAAGCGTCTGTCCACCTGCGTGGTGTGTTGCGCATCCCTCCATGCCTTGTAGAAGGTGGTTTGGTAGCTGCTATCGTCTATCGCCTCCCGATAGAAGGGCCAGAAGGCGGGCAAGCCCGATTGGTGCAACAACAATTCTTCGATGGTGATGCGTGCCTTGGGACTTCCCTTCAGGGCGGGTACGTATTTCGTGATCTTGTCGGTAAGGCCGAACTTACCTTCATCATACAGCTTCATCACGGCCAATAAGGTAGCCGTAGTCTTGGTGAGCGAAGCAATGTCGTACAGGTCGTCGGGCGTCACCTGGCGTTTTCCCTCGTAGGTAAACGTGCCGAAGCACTTGTCGTACACGGGCACTCCATCCTTCAGTATCAGCACCTGGCATCCCGGGTATGCTTGTTTCTGTATGCCTTCCTTCACTATCTCGTCTATCCGGCTCAATACCGATGCATCCATGCCATGATCTTCGGGACGATACACCTTGGTTTCCTTCATGCGCTTCAAGGTTACCCCCTCGTCCGGCTTGCGGTATCCTTGTACTTCGACCGACAAGCGTCCGTCGGCCTCTTCCGTACCTACCAGCACACCGGCTACAAACTCCTGCACTTCCCTCGACGATGAGTGTCCCAGCACCACGGCACCGGCTTTCTTCCACTCATTACCTTTATTATATATACGGCGCAAGGGAGCGAGGTACACGTACACCACCGGCACCTTGGCCGACAAGGCATCGAGCATGGGCTTGTAGGCATCGTACTTCTCGGTATACAGAGCCACCACTACCCTATTGGCCTTCAGCAGAAGATTGCGATGCGTTGCTATAGAGTCGGGATGTGCCTGCACCACGTTATGCAACAGATAGCGTTGCAAGCGTTGGGAAAAGAGGTTTCCTTCCGCCGACTTTCCTATCTGATACAAGGTGGTACCTCCCAAAGACATCTCGATGGGCAGAATGCCTCCATCGTTGCTCACCACCGTAACGGAGGCTTTTTCCAACCTGTCTATCAATTCCCGCGTTGCGGGTCGGTTCAATCGTTGTTCCAAGCCCGACAGCTGTATCTGTGGCTTCTCGTTCAATCCCAATATATATTTATAGGTCAGCACCTTGCGACATTTTTCGGTAATCTGCGCTTCGGTCAGCTTTCCGGCCTTTATGGCTTGTAGTACCCCGTCCAGTTCGCGCTTCAGGTTGCGGGGTGCAAGGAGCATATCGTTTCCTGCCATCAAAGCCTGTGCACACACATCCGTATTGCCCGATACCCCTTTCATTTCCAGTGCATCGGTAAACACCAAGCCCTCAAACCCCATTTCGTTGCGCAACATCCCCATCACTTCGTCGGATAGCGAGGCCGTACGTTTGCTCAGTGCCGGCACTTCCAGGTGTCCTACCATTATCCCGTTCAGCCCTGCTGCTATCGCCTTTCTGAAGGGCACCAGCTCGATGCTGTCCAGTCTTTCACGGGTGAATTTCAGCACCGGCAAGGCCTTGTGCGAATCCACGTTCGTATCACCGTGTCCGGGGAAATGCTTGCTCACCGAGAGTACCCCACCCGCTTCCAATCCACGGGCATAGGCCACCACCTTATCGGCCACATTGTGCGGGTCTCCCCCGAACGAGCGGGTGTTGATGACGGGGTTCTGCGGATTGTTGTCCACATCGGCTACCGGTGCAAAGTTCACGTGCACCCCTATTTCACGACATTGGCGTGCCACTTCCTTGCCATATTCATACAGCAGTTGGTTGTCTTGTATGCACCCTAACACGCGGTTCTTGGGGAATGTGGGTGTATGCTTCAGACGCATGGCCAGTCCCCACTCGCCATCGAAGGTCAGCATCAGGGGCACCTCGGCCAACTCTTGCGCATAATTGGTGAGTCTCACCTGGCCGGCCAGCTCTCCGCCCGAGAACAACAATCCCCCTACCTTATATTCGGTCACGGCATTGCCTATGTTCTTGCGGGTAGCTGCATTGTCGGTGGGTGCTACGGTGTGGATAAAGAGCTGGCCTATCTTTTCTTTCAGTGTCATTCCGGCCAACTTCTGTTCCACCCATTGCTTGCAGGCTTCTGTCTGCGCTTTCTCCTTCCATTCGGCCGATGCCTGTGCGTTTAGGGTGAGAGTGGTAATTAATATCAATAGTAATAGTATGGTTCTTTTCATAACGTTTTTGTTTTGGGTTTCCAAAATTACGAAAAAGCAGTTGTATAACAATCATTTCTATTAAAAATATCCGAAATATCTTTGTGGAATCATAAAAAAGCAGTACTTTTGCACCGCTTTCCGCGTAATCGCTGTCATGAAGAGTTACATGATATGTTGCGTTGGTAACGATAAACAATTTAATAATTACAAACAATGGATTTAATTAAAATTGC
>CAZJFI010000184.1:0-3636 GCA_964545265.1 uncultured Phocaeicola sp. | reverse complement strand
AGGATGACAAGTAGAGCAGTCTGGATGACACATGGAATATGGTTAGGGTGACCAATGGAGTGGTTAGGGCAACCAATGGAGCGGTAGAATGACACAAATAAAGCGGTTAGAATAATGAAAAGCATCATTGAATAAAATGAATAAATAGGTAATAAATATTTCCAGATGGTAGCTTTTCTTCATTGTACTACGTAGCAGTACGATTAAACTACACTGTAGTACGATGGTACTTCACCGTAGTACGATGGTACTACGATGCAGTTTAATTGATGTAAATCAATATATTACTGATTTTAAAGGAAATAAACGTTAATTTATCCTTGATCTATAAGATTAGGATGATAAATCTATACAAACCATCATTTTCAAGTGTGTAAGATGAAATTCATCTTACACACATCTTACACACCATCTTACACCACTTATCGGCTTTTAAATCAATTACTTACAACTATTTGTGCAAGTGTGCAAGATGAATTACTAAAATAAATTAGAGTTCTTCGGAAATATAGGGGAAAAAAGAATGGATGATACATCAAAAGAGGCTTTATATCATCTAAAGACCACGATTATAAAACACGGCGGATTGTTCATCGTAACTCGACGGTTTACGTTGAAGGAAACAGCGGTTTACGAGTTGGGAAACGCTGCTTTCTTCATGCGGCATCAACGATTTGATAATAAAGAATCAACGCTTTGATACCAAAGCATCAAAGCGTTGATTACACTATTTCTATGGTAAAATTTATTCCCACTCAAATGGAACGATTGTACGGATATCTGTTGAAGAGCTTCCGATGTATGCCTTAAACTTACCGGCTTCGGCTTTCCATCCTTTCAGTTTTTCATCATAATACTTCAAATCGTCTGGTGTGAGGGTGAATGTTACAGCCTTTTCTTCACCGGGATCCAAAGAAATCTTCTGGAAATGCTTCAATTCCTTCAACGGACGGATGACACTACATTTATCATCACCAATATAAAGCTGAACCACTTCCTTACCGGCTACATCACCTGTATTCTTTACATTGACGGTAATATCCAACGAGCCATCGGCAGGCATTTTCTTAGCTGAAGCAACGGCCTTACCGTAAGCAAAAGTAGTGTAGCTCAATCCATGGCCAAACGGGAAGAGTGCCGGAATTTTCTTGGTATCGTGCCAACGGTATCCCACCAAGATGTCTTCCTTATATACTTGTTTGATACCATCGCCCGGATAGCTCAATGAATCGAAAGCATGAGCACCGTTATCCGTGAGTTTTACGGGGAATGAGAATGGAAGCTTACCGTTTGGATTTACCTTACCACTCAACACATTGGCAATGGACTTACCACCCATAGAACCTAAATACCATCCTTGTACGATAGCAGGAACCTTATTTATCCATGGCATTTCCACCGCATTACCACTCAAAAGTACCAATACCAAATTGGGGTTTGCAGCTTGCAATTCTTCAATCAACTTGTCCTGACCGAAAGGAAGATGATAGTGCTGACGGTCGCCCCCTTCACAATCCTGGAAATGGTTCTTATTCAAGCCACCCACCAAAATCACGACATCGGCTTTGCGGGCCATAGCTACTGCTTCAGCACGAAGAGAGTCTTCCACCTGTTGCGGAATTTCATCTACCCGACCATACATAGGGGGTCCGGCCTCATATCCCTTGGCATATTTTACCTTGTTGCCATACAAAGCACGAAGACCATCGAGCGGAGAAACCATATCCTTGACCTTCAATTCAGAGGAGCCACCACCTTCATTAAGCTTGCGTACAGCATTGTCGCCCACTACCAGGATGTTGTTATAATCGGCCTTCAACGGAAGAAGAGCCGGTGCCTTCTTGGTAACAGGAGCATTCTTCAACAAAACAATGGCCTCATTGCCGATTTCTTCGGCAGTTGCATAATGTTCGTCGGTACAAATGGCACCATAAGGCTTGTTACGGTTCATGGCTGTACGGAAGATGAGACGAAGAATACGGGCTGCCTTATCATTGACAATGGATTCCGGCACCTTGCCATCCTTAATCATCTGAAGATAGGCCTTACCCAAATAATAATCGTCGTATCCGAAATCACTTTCGCTGGTCAAGCCATTGGTATACGATCCCATTTCAATATCCAAGCCATTCAATGCGGCTTCTTCGGTATTGTGGGCACCTCCCCAATCGGTTATTACAACGCCATCAAACTTCCAATCCTTCTTCAGGATTTGATTCAACATCCGGTCGTGATGACAAGCGTGTTGCCCCTGTATCTGGTTGTAGGCTCCCATAATACTCCAAGAGCCACCCTTGACTACAGCAGCTTCGAAAGCCGGCAAATAGATTTCGTATAAAGCACGTTCACTTAACTGCACATTGATGTGTCCACGCCATGTCTCCTGATTATTCAGTGCATAATGCTTTACGCAAGCAGCTACACCATTTTTCTGCATTTCCTGAATATAAGGAACGACCATGATACTGGCCAAACAAGGGTCTTCGCCCATATATTCAAAATTACGTCCGTTGAGTGGAGTGCGATAAATGTTCACACCAGGGCCTAACATCACATCTTTTTCGCGATAACGGGCTTCTTCACCAATGGCTTTACCGTATGCACCCGACAAGTTGGGATTCCATGTAGCAGCCAATGCGGTAAGTGCCGGGAAGGCGGTAATGCTATCGTTTGTCCAATTGGAGTGTCCCCAATCGTTCCAATTGATTTCCATACGGACTCCATGAGGGCCATCGCTCATCCACAATTCGGGAATACCCAATCGGGGAACACCAGGACTACTGAACTTACTCTGCGCATAGCTCAGTCTTACTTTTTCCTTTAAAGTCATCCGACTCAACGCATCTTGTACACGTGCCTCTATCGGCTGGCTATCATCCAAATAGACAGGGGTTTGCGAGAAGGCTGGTATAGCCATACAAGCTATTACCATCGACAATAGAATCTTCTTCATAGTTAATTTGCTTGAATATTTAACATTGCTTTTTCGAGTCCTTCGGAAACTGCATTCAATTGAATGACTCCTCTTTCTCCATTGTTTTGAAGAACAACTAAACATTTACCATAGAATGCTTTGCGATGAGGAGCTTTAAAACTTTCCATGGATGTTTGGTTACCATTATCCACACCGGCAATGAAAGCGGCTCCTTGAACGTCAAAGTTCACCCAATTATCGGCATTCGGACAAAGATTACCATCCTTATCTACTATTTCTACCGTAATAAAACTAAGATCGGTACCATCGGCCTGTATTTCCGTACGGTCGGCCGACAAACGAATCTGAGCAGGTTCACCTGCGGTATGGATTTCTTTTTCCATGACCACTTTACCTTCTTTACGCGATACCGCCTTAATAGTACCCGGTTCGTACTTCACCCGCCAAACTACATGATACTTGTCTTCCGGCATGGTTTTTACGCCCTGAGAACGACCGTTGATGAACAATTCCACTTCGTCGGCATGATTATAGTATGCCCATAGGTCTATTTCCTGGCCTTCCTCCCAATTCCAATGTGGGAAGAGATGAAGCACATCCTTATCCGTCCATTGAGATTGGTACATATAATAAATGTCTTTCGGGAATCCGGCAAGGTCAACAATACCGAAATAGGAACTTCGTGCCGGCCAACCATAAGG
>CAZJFI010000183.1:2526-3659 GCA_964545265.1 uncultured Phocaeicola sp. | reverse complement strand
CACAATTTAAATACTTAAATTTAGACAGAAAGCATGGAATACACTCATTTCTTCGCCGTCGATTTAGGCGCAACAAGCGGACGTACCATTTTAGGTAGCCTCGGAGAAGGCAAAATGGAATTAAGGGAACTCACCCGCTTTCCCAATCATATCATTGAAACCGGAGGACATTTCTATTGGGATATTTATGCACTCTACAATGAAATCATCAAAGGTTTGAAAGTAGTAGCCAAAGAAGGCATCACCATCCAGTCCATCGGTATCGACACCTGGGGGGTAGACTTTGTATTTATTGGTAAAGATGGCGGTCTGCTCCGCAATCCATATTGCTACCGCGACCCGCACACCGTGGGCGCCATGGAAGAATACTTCACCCACATCCCCAAGGAAAAGGTGTACGACATTACCGGCATCCAGTTCATGAACTTCAACTCGCTCTTCCAATTGGCCACCTTGCGCAAGAACAACTGCTCGGCTTTGGAAGCTGCCGACAAGATTCTGTTCATGCCCGATGCACTCAGCTACATGCTTACCGGAAAGATGGTGACCGAATATACCATCGCCTCCACTTCGCAAATCCTGAATCCACGCACCAAGAAGTTCGAAAAGGAACTGCTCGATGTAGTGGGCGTGAAGGAAGAACAATGGGGACGCTTTGTATTCCCGGGTGAACCAATCGGCACACTGACCGAAGAAGTCCAGCAGATGACCGGTCTCGGAGCTGTACCTGTGATAGCCGTAGCCGGACACGATACTGCATCGGCCGTAGCCGCTGTACCCGCCCAGAACGAAAAGTTTGCCTACCTCAGTTCGGGTACCTGGAGCTTGATGGGTATCGAAGTACAGGATGCCATCATCAACGAAGACAGTTATGCCAAGAACTTCACCAACGAAGGCGGTGTGGAAGGAACTACCCGCTTCCTGAAGAACATCTGCGGCATGTGGCTGCTCGAACGTTGCCGCAAGGAATGGGATGCCACACAGAATTACTCTTATCCTGAGTTGATAGAAGCAGCACTGGCCGTACCGGCTTTCCGTAGCCTCATCAATCCGGATGCTCCTTGCTTTGCCAATCCTGTATCGATGATTGAAGCCATCCAAAACTATTGTAAGGAAACCAACCAGCCGGTACC